>CAZIIV010000351.1:0-2652 GCA_964539365.1 uncultured Desulfobacteraceae bacterium
CGTGTCCGGGGACGATTATCGTGGTTGATTGCAACCACTTGCTGCCAGGTTCCCAGTTTAAGCCGGCCGCTTCGAACCGGCAGGGCAATGGAGGGGCCCAGCAGTGCGGCCTGGACATGGCTGTGTCCGTTGCCGTCATGCCATGCTTTTTCGTGTTCGTATTCCATATCCGGAGGTGCAAGCCGGTTTATGGCATTTTTCAAATCCTCAACCACCCCGGGTTCGAATTCAATGGTTGTAATTGACCCTGTTGATCCCACGATTGTGGCGAAAAGACTCCCGAATGCAATACCGGATTTGCTGACCAATTGATCGAGCGTTACCGTAATGTCGCACATGTCCGGACCGGTTTGCAAGCTGACATCGATGGATTCGTAATATAGTGAAACGGGTTTCATAATCATCCTCCAATCAAAAGTCTGAAGTGCCTTGTATATTTTTCCTGTTACGAAAAGGTGTTGAATTTTCAAGATGTTTAATTCGTTCTTAAAGCCCCCGGTCGATAAGATCTTGTTTCAACTTCAGCACGGCCAATTCCTTGGCCTTGGCTTCCACTTCGACCGTGATATCGAGATTCTTCCAGCACGCCGGGAAGTCATCTACATTGATGTAGTCGTCATGATTTTTGGGGTTGCCGGATTCCCACCCGTTTTTTGGGCTTGACAGGTGAAACAGCGGCTCGCGGTTCCAGGTGCCCAACACCAGTTCTTTGGTTGCTTCAACACTGCTGCCGTCGGGTAAACAGCGATGATGGTGAACGTCATAGACCAGAGGGATGCCCATGTCCCTGCAGACCGGCAGCAAATCCCTGGGTGTGTAGACCCGGTCGTCGTTTTCCAGGGTTAATCGCGAACGTACTGATTCGGGGAGGTTCTCGATTCTTTTTCGGAGGTGGCGCAGCGACGAGGTTTTATTCCCGTAGGCCCCTCCGCCATGAATGTTAATGACATCCGCATTTACCCACCGGGCCACCTCTGCCTGGTAGATCAAATCGGCAATAGAACGATGGACCACCTCGCTTCTCGGTGATGAGAGCAAAATGAACTGGTCGGGATGAAACGTCGTTCGGAGATCGTGTTTCCGACAAAACCGGCCACAGTCTTTGAATATTTGTGTAATTTGATCGTGGAAGGGTAAATCATCCATAGGATAACCCATATCAGGATGGGTTTTTAGGGGTAGTATCTGGCTGTTGATCCGAAAATCCTTGATCCCGTGATCCCGACAATATCTCAGGGCTTTTTGTAAGGCGTGAGCATTGTGCCGACAAATTTCGGCAAGGTATCTAAGCTGTTGATTCCGGGAAAATCTCTGAAGATATTTAGCGGTTGTACGGCGGAATTTAATGGGCTCTTTACGAAAAATGCAGCATAAGCCAAAGCGAATCATAAATAAATTTCCTATTTAGTGTCCATCCATAAATGGTCTTTTTGCCCAATCCGCCGTAGGCGGACAAGTCTCTGCGTTATACTCAAAAAATAATCCTCGGAATATCAAACATATGCCTGCGGTTATTTTTTTCGCATGCCTTGATCTTGAACAAAAATCCTCATTTCTGGATAGACACTTTTTAAAACTATTATCCGCCGATGAGAGGTCGTTCCCGCTCCAGTTTGAAATATTTAAGAAAAAGGGCAAACTGTATGCGCGCCAATAAAACAGGATCGAGTTTTTCTATCATCAGTACAATCTCATTTTTATGTTTATTCAACTAACTCTGAAAATAATGAAGGACTGATGTTTGTCAAGTTTACTGTTTTCCCAGGTTGAAAGATTTTGCAGCGAAGGTATTCAGATGGAATTGCCGGTGCAGGAATACAATACTCCTAAACCTGGAGATCCAACCCTACAATTGAGGGTATTAACCTACTATAATACTCAAAATCAGCTCTTATTGCATTTTATATTTTTGATCTTAATGTTTATCATAAAGTAATTTTTATCATTCACAGGTTAAAATGATGAATGTTAAAGGTTAAAATTTTTATGAATACTTAATTAAAATGCTTAAAATTGGCTACATAATTTATAGAAGGTAGTCAATTTTAAAAGGAGGATGTCATGGAAGTAAAAGATTATTGTTCAAATGTGGATATGGAGCTTACCGTATGGAAAGCAAAAAATTTTGACACAATTCGTAAAGCCGATCAATTGGGATCCGCGGAACTGGAAAAAGTTCTTCCAAACATTCAAGACCTCAAGATGGTCATCACCGAATTGGAAGATAGGATTCATCAGCTCAGGACAGAATGTCCTCTGGAATGGAAACCCAATAGGGATGAAATTGATGGTGTCAAGGGCAATTTAACCAATACGTATGATGAAGTCATTGATTACATCGGCGGAAGAGCTGCGCCTGTGGACGTACCTGGATAAAATTCAACAGGATCAATTCACGTGAATTTTGATTCTAAAACCTTAAAAGAAAGCTGTCCGATAACCTCCTCTTGTGAGGTTATCGGACTTTTTTGATTCCTCGAACGGATACACTTCCTTCCCAATAAGTCACTCCGGTACTTTCTTTGGTTCTCATTTCCTGGTCTGCCAGGTTGGGAGTAATCATCAGGTCCATGGACGGCCACGGAATCCTTAGTCGCCATCGGTTCTATCCCGCCAGATAGTTTTTCTGAACCGCATCATCAATTAATAGTT
>CAZIIV010000352.1:0-2649 GCA_964539365.1 uncultured Desulfobacteraceae bacterium
TGTTTAAAAATTTCTGCCACACAACGAAATATTCATGGCCGCCCACAAGATAGGTATCATTATGATCGGCCCCTGCAATTTCATAGAACTTCTTGGGGTCCGAAGCTTTTTCGAATAGACGACGGGCCATGGAAACCGGGATTGTCTGATCGAATTGTCCGTGGATAAACAGAATGGGTGCTTTAATTTTGTCAATCAAAGACAAACTGTCATATTTTACCACCGACGTTGGTTGCGGTGCAAAGAAAGGGAAATATCGCTGCATCATATCATCGGTTGAAGTAAAAGCAGCTTCAAGAATTACCCCCAGGCACTTTTCCTTACTGGCGATATCCACTGCCAGAGCGGTTCCCAGAGATCGGCCAAACAACAAGACCGAAGATTTCTGTAACCCTTTTTCGCTTGTCAGATATCGGAAGGCCCCGTGGGCATCGGAGAAGGTCCCGGCTTTTGAGATTTCACCCTGGCTCAGGCCGTATTCCCGATAGTCAAAAATAAAAATAGGAATTTTTAGGGCATCATGCAGCTTTTTAAGATTATGCAGGCGATGGCTGATATTACCGGCATTGCCGTGAAACCAGAGCAATACGGCCCGTTCATCAGGCCCGTGAACAAACCAGCCGTGAAGGCGGGTGCCGTCCTGTGCGGGAAAGTAGACGTCTTCATAGGATTCTAAACCGTAATCTTCGGGTGTTGCTTCGATATATCTTTCCGGAAAAAATACAATACCTTTTTCTGACATGATGGGACTCCTTACCCGGGCGAGCCGGAACCAAAAAGGATATTTTAATAATTTGACTTCCTGCGCCATTTAACGAATAGATACTGGATACTGGATACTGGATGCTGGATTCTGAATACTTGATACCGGATACTAAAACTAAAAAAGAGATTATCTTTTATTATCCAGCATCCAGAAACCAGCATCAAGCATCTTTTCCATTACAGTACAACATGTAGTAATATAAAAGTGTTGCCACAAAAAGCACAAAATTTATAATTGATGAACTAAATATATCTTGTGGGATCATCTATTCCTGCTTCTTTAAACCCTTTTTTTCTTAAAAAACAGCTGTCACAGCGGCCGCATGCAAGACCCTGAGGCGAGGGGTCATAACAGCTGTGTGTTAGAGAGTAATCCACACCGAGCCCGATACCTTTTTTGATGATTTGCGCTTTGGTCAACCGGATAAGCGGGGTATTTATTTTGATTTTTGTAATTCCCTCCACCCCCGCCCTTGTGGCAAGATTTGCCATGCGTTCAAACGCATGGATATACTCGGGACGACAATCCGGGTACCCGCTGTAGTCGATGGCGGTAACGCCGATAAAAATGTCCGAAGATTCAAGGAGTTCAGCCCACGCCAGTGCAAAGGAAAGAAATATGGTATTTCTTGCCGGAACATAGGTCACGGGTATTTCCCGGCTCATGACACGTTCATCCCTGGCTTTGGGAACATCCATATCATTGGTAAGGGATGACCCGCCTATTTTATTTAGATCTATATTTATTACAAGATGCCTGGCTGCACCCAGGGTGTCCGCCACTTTTCGGGCAGCTTCAAGTTCAACGGCATGACGCTGCCCGTAAAAAAAACTCAAGCTGTGAATTTCAAAACCCTCATGCTTTGCCATGGCCATAACCGTGGTGGAATCAATTCCCCCGCTTGAAAGAACAACCGCTTTTTTTATATGGTTCATAAGGTTCCCGTCTCAGAAATTTTATAATTGACTCCAAAATAATATTATCATATTCCACTTTTTTTGTCAGGCCATATGATTTTATGCAGCTGGAGATGAAGCCTGACATTCAGGTGGTCTTCAAGTATCCATTCCGCAAGTCGGGAGGGCGGTATTCTTTCCCGAACAGGAGAGAAAAGAATCTGTTCTTCGGGGAAATCAGGAGAAATCGAATCCATGATTTCTTTTGTATATTCATAATCAGAGCGGTTTCCAATGACAAATTTTACCTGGTCTTTGGGTCCCAGTCGTTTTAGATTTTCCAAATCATTTTTGTCGGATTCACCGCTTGTGGGGCATTTGATATCGACAATTTTTATACACCGCCCGTCCACCCGGCCGATGTCAAGACTTCCGTTTGTTTCCAGCATAACTTCATACCCATTTTCAAGTAATCCGTGAATGAGAATGGGGGTTTGGTTTTGAAGCAAGGGTTCTCCGCCGGTTATTTCAACCAGCCGGCATGGATAGGCGGCAATACGGTTCATTATTTCGGTGATTTCCATATCTATCCCTTGTTCGTAAGCATACCGGGTATCGCAGTAAGAGCATCTGAGGTTGCAACCCGTGAGTCTTACAAATATGCAGGGACGGCCGCTAAGGATGGATTCCCCCTGTATGCTGTAAAATATTTCGTTGACTAATAGTGTCATATGGGAATCTTCTGATTATATCGAATTTTGGGGAGGCTATTACGAATCGTCTGTTTTTATCGTATCTAATTAGTCGCGACAGTAAAGTGAACTAAAGTTTGAAGTGAGCTAAAGTGAGCTAAAGCCCGCCCTGGTGCGACTCGTACATGTAAACTGATGTCGGCTATACATCATTGCAAACCTGCATTTTTGAATATCGCGTATTGGTGATCGGTCTGGGCCAGGGTTAAGGAATTCTGCCAATTATATAAAATCA
>CAZIIV010000353.1:0-2643 GCA_964539365.1 uncultured Desulfobacteraceae bacterium
TGACACCTAAAAAAAGCTTCGGAGCCAGGGTTTGTCAATAGAAAGGCATCAACCTTTACCAACGGTCTTGATTTCCACCCGTTGAGTTGTTGATCGACAAATGATAACGGTTTTGGTTGAGCAAATCACATACTTCCGGTGAGATAATTTTCACCCAAAGATCCGCAGACCACGGGAAGCGAATCCATATTCGGAGGCTTAAATCCAAAGATAGTTTCAAGAAAAACCATTGTAATGCGAAAGGTTGCACCCCAAAGCACTTCATACTCACCCTGATATTCGTGGACAAAACAGGGATATTCTTTCATGTTCGGATATTTTCCGTTTTTTGGGGGGGATTCAATATCTAATCGATACCGTGCGTAAGCGGAAGGGGCCAACAGATTCCGGAGGGGAATATAAACCATCCGTTCCACTTCCCAGTTCGGGAAAAACCGCTTTTGACGTCCGGTCCAGCAAACCATTGGATAAATCACCTTGCGGAACATGACAAGTTGCTGGGACGGCAGAGGTCCTAAAAACTTCACACTCAGAGGGTTTAACCGCATTTCCTCAAAGCCCTCCCGTAAACAGGTGGCAAAAAGGAGCGCCAGACATCGTGCCTCCCTGCGCCGCTCTTTACGCCAAAGTGACCAGTAAGGCCAACGGTATAGAGGAGAACCCCACAAATATAAAAGCTTTGCAAGATAAAAATCCAGGCCCGAAGAGATACTTCCGCCCGGACAACAGAGGTCTCCAGGTTGTTTTACCGTCAAGGATCGTTTCGTTAAAATCAAACAGGGCGTTGAAGACAATCCTTTTTCTTGGCAATCCGGACCGAGCATAAACAGTACGGAAGAAGTGATAGATGAATCTGTAACTCCTTTGGAAAACAGCATATTATTCTGGTTTCTCTTTTGAAGCGCATACAGTATCTGTTTAACAAAGGCTTGAGAGTCACCCAAAGATTGTTGCATCTAATATAGTCCCTCCAAAATGCCGGCATTCCGCCATTCCCTCCAGGGCGTGGGCCCTGCTTGGGGCAAAGCACCTAACTTGATATCCTTATCCGTCTGTCTAATTCATCATTGAATTTTTTGCAAGTTTGCGTTAAGGGTTTTCAAAAAAATAAGAGAACGTCGGCTTGCCCTGGTCAGGAGGTGTGGAATGCATGGAAAACTGTCCGATGAGTTTTACAATTGGCTTGTGGAGTTGCGTCGCTGGTTCCACCGGTTCCCGGAACCAGCTTATCGGGAAAAGAAAACCTCCGCCAAAATTTGTGAAGTGCTCGAAGGGTTCAATGTTCCTTATCAAGCAGGCGTGGCCGGAACCGGCGTTGTCGCAAAGGTCAGCGCAAGTCAACCCGGGCCTCTGGTAGCCTTTCGAGCAGATATGGATGCCCTTCCTCTGGAAGAACGAAATGATATTCCCTGCAAATCGCAACATAAGGGATTTATGCATGCCTGCGGTCATGATGGGCATACCACTATTGCTCTCGGTGTGATACGATGGCTCGTGGAAAACTCATGGCGCCAGAACGGCTCCGGTGAAATTCTTTTCATCTTTCAACCTGCGGAAGAAGGCGGAGCCGGCGCCAAGGCCATGCTGGACACCGGCATTCTTGACTCGGAACCGGTGGAGGCAGCTTTTGCCGGGCATATGTATCCTGAATTTGCCGTGGGACATATCGGAATAGCTCCTGAAGTGAGTAATGCGGCAGCAGATACACTTTTTATTCGATTAAAAGGCAAGGGCGGCCACGGCGCTCATCCGCAACATTGCAAAGATCCCATTGTGGCGGGCGCCCACCTTGTCACACAACTGCAGTTTCTTATCAGCCGTGAGGTTCCGCCCCAGGAAAGCGCAGTCCTAAGCATCGGACGTTTTCAGGCCGGAACGGCATCAAATATCATACCGGAAGACGCCGTGCTGGAAGGAACTCTCAGAACACTGGAGCCGGACATTCGCAAACAGATCATAAACCGCCTTGAAGAACTGGTCGAAGGTGTGGCCCGGTCTTGCGGTATAATGGCAACGCTTGAAATTAAAAAGGGATATCCCGTGCTGATAAATGATTCCGATCTGGTTAAGCACACGGTTGCCTGCGCCGGCGAACTTCTGGGAGCCGACAAAGTTCACAGCGGACTTCCCAGAATGGGGGCAGAGGATTTTGCCTATTTTTGCCAAAAGTGGGGCGGGGTAATGGTAGGGCTGGGATGCCACGATCCCCTTAAAGGATTTCAATACGGACTGCATTCTCCCTATTTTAATATTGACGAAAGGGCCTTGGAAATAGGAACGCGGCTTTTCGCACATGTTCTTACTCGATATATAGAAAGAAAAAAGTAAAGAATCCTGGCCCAAAGGAGCAGGCTTTGGTTATCCTCAGAGGGGATTTGCTTTATTGAAAGTTCATTGACTTATTGAAATCCCAAATAACAAATCCCAAAAAACAGACAAATAACAATGACCAAAATTCAAAATCCCAAACAAAAAAACAATCGCTCACGCGGCGCAAGCGCCTGCGATGCGCGTTGAACAGGTTTGGAATTTGCAATTTGGGATTTGAGATTTATTTGTAATTTGCCTGCCCGCCGTCCTTTTGGCGGGGTGCTTAGGATTTGTGATTTAAGACACCAAACTCCAAGGCAGAGCCATCTATCT
>CAZIIV010000354.1:0-2620 GCA_964539365.1 uncultured Desulfobacteraceae bacterium
CGAAAAGCTCAGATCCAAAAATCAAACTCAGAAACAATGTTCCCAGGCCGCTTACGCAATTTCCCTCTATTTTACATCTCAGAAGTGGAGAAAATTTCGTCATACCGAGCCAATTGAGACAAACCCCCAAAAATCCGATTTCTCGGCATGTCCGCCACCGAAGGTGAGAAATATCAGAGATGATATCGTTAATGCCAGAACCCCGGCTATTCAAGAGGCAGCCGTTTCTGAACCTCCCTCTTCATTTGGCGTAACCAATAAAAAACGTTTTAACGAATGGCGTTGTCTGGAAACATCAAAATCACCGGCATGGGACCTGGCCATCGACCAGCTTGCCGAAGAGATCAAGACCAGACACTATTCTCGAAAAACGCTAAAAACATATGCGGATTGGGTCCGTAAGTTTCAACGCTATTTACGTGATATACCACCGAATGAACTTTCTTCGGTTGACGTAAAAAAATATCTCACCTATCTGGCCGTGCAGCGTCGGGTTGCCGCCTCCACGCAAAACCAGGCTTTCAATGCATTGTTGTTTTTGTACCGGCACGTTCTCAAGAAAGATTTCGGCGATCAACGCGACGTTCCCCGCGCAAAAAAATCGAAATATATACCTGTTGTCCTTTCTCGTGGAGAAATCGACTCGATTTTGAGATATCTTGAATATCCAATTGATATCGTAGTCAATCTGCTTTATGGCTGTGGGCTCCGTCTTTTTGAATGTCTCAGGTTGCGAATACAAAATTTCAATTTCGAAGACGGGGTGCTTACGGTGCATGGTAAGGGCGACAAAGACAGGACCGTCCCTCTACCCAAGACAATAATTCCGGATTTAAAAAAACAACTGGAGACTGTGAGCGCCCTGCATGACCAGGATCTGGCGGCAGGCTATTCAGGCGTATTCCTGAAAGATTCCCTCGAAAAAAAAGTATCCCGCAGCAGCCAAGGAGTTCATCTGGCAATGGTTTTTTCCGCAAAAGAACCTGACTTCCATTCCCGGGACAAAGGAGCGAAGACGATATCATCTTCACAAATCTCAAGTTCAGAAAGCACTTAAGAAGGCGGTCAGGCGTGCAAAGATAACCAAGCGTGTTACCGCACACACTTTTCGGCATAGCTTCGCCACTCATCTTTTACAGGCGAATTATGACATTCGCACGATTCAAACAATGCTGGGTCACGCCGATGTAAGAACAACGATGATTTACACCCACTGCGTACCCAGCAAAACTGCGAAAGAGGCAAAAAGTCCGCTGGACTTTTAACTTTTTTATGAATTGAATTACAAATGGCATATATATTGCTTTTATGACTAACACTCTAAATTGGGTATTGATTGGACTAATTCTGTCCCTTCAATAACTTTTGTGAATATGCGCGAAGGTCCGTCAACACAACATCCTGTCGTGCTCAAGCTAAAAAAAGGCCATAAGCTTGTGGAACTTCAGCGCAAGGGGCGCTGGGTTGAAGTCGGAGCTGACCGAACAGGAGGTAAGTCGGGCTGGATACATTCCTCTCTCATTGGAAAGGAATTCACAGGTGGAGCCACGACGGCCCCAGCAGATCCAAAGTTCCAAAAATTCAAAGCAGCGTTTGATGAACTCAATGCGAGAATAAAACGTAAAACCGGCTTGACGTTCTTCACAAAAGCCGAAAATCTGGGAGATGGTATCGTTCAAGTTACAGCTACAGACATATGGCTGCGTGCGCCGCGGACAGACCGGGAGAGCAATCTTCGCACTATCTTCCAACTCTGGGATGCTGCCGAAGCGAGCGGCCTCCCGATCGCCGTTTACGTGGTAGACAAACACGGAAATCAACGTATGTCCATGAAACGGTGAATGCCTAACAATGCCACTGGAGCAGACGGCGTGAAAATCGCGGTTAACCGTAAAGGCCGTACAAGATCGGTCTGAATTTGGCCCGCTGCTCACCGGCGGACGTTCGGTCCAGTGAATAACGATTGACATAGACCGTCAAAGGTAGTATGTTTGTGGTATGAAAATTAAGACATCCATCACACTATCAGACGAGGTACTTAAGGCTATTGATCTGTATATTGGTGAGTACAGAAGCCGTTCGGAATTTTTGGAGACAGCGGCACGAAAATTCATTGTCCAATTGGCACGAAAAAAAGCTGAACAGCGTGACCTTGAAATCATCAATCGCAGTGCGAATTCGCTAAACGCTGAGGCAGAAGATGTGCTCACCTATCAGGTACCGCTGTGAGACGAGGTGAGCTATACAGAGTCATGCGCCCTTCGTCGCGCGATCCAAAAAAATATCGCGTGTTCGTTATCGTCAGCCGCCAAATTCTTATAGATTCTCGCTTCTCAACAGTTATTTGTGCCCCCGTTTACACAGCCTACGAGGGTCTGTCTACCCAAGTTCCGGTTGGTACTGACGAAGGTCTTAAACATGATAGTGCAATTCATTGCGATGAGCTTGTCAGCCTTCCGAAGTCTATGTTGACAAACTACATTGGCAGCCTTTCCTTTAGGAAGCATCAACTACTTGAAAGTGCACTAAAAAATGCACTACAATTAAACGCTGAATAGGAAGACCGAACCAATCATTGGAGAGGGAGCGGGAAAGGCCACGGCTTTTTTCAACGGCATCT
>CAZIIV010000355.1:0-2571 GCA_964539365.1 uncultured Desulfobacteraceae bacterium
ATATAATGTAGCAGTTAATTTGCTGGAAAAATCGAATGTTACTATTCCAAAGAGCGGCGCTGGGCATGGAAAAGTTGGAAGGTGCCTTGGGAATTGCGGAATAAAAGCCCTTGAGGAAGCCGAATCAAAACTTTTGTATCTTCACAGCGATAGAATTAAGGCTGATTACAGGTTAACTGATAAATCAGTTGAAAAAAAATTGAATGCCTTAAAAGCCATATTAAGTTCTGAAAATTTAATAAAGACGTTTGCTCAATATAATACAAAAGAAAAAAGGAGAAAAATATTTGAAGGGATTGATAGTTACAATCAAAAAATTGGTTCATCTTAATTGTCCTGAACGAAACTTAATTTGATATTAGTCAGTCCCCCTCTCCCCCTGTTTTATCAAGGCATCAAATTGCCAAAAAATTAATGGAACTGCCTTTCAAACCGCTACCTGATCTCCAGTTCCTCTTCCTAATGTAATGGTTCCGGCGGGTTGCTATTCTGTCAAATCAAGGTTAGGTCGGGACAATTCATTAGATCTCCATTACTGACCACAAGGTTGGTTCTTTTTCAGATATATCTTTGGAACACAGAATATTTTCGCATGATCGAATATTCGCTTTATAGCAGTATCAACGTTCTGCATCACAGACGCGAGGTAACGAGCGTCCTCTGAATGCAGTGGTAAGCCAATTTATTTACCGCACTCTATATCGATCAACATCTGAATGTATTGATCCCCTGCGGCGTTGATACAGCTGTCACAATAATTTCCGTCATCGAATGATGAGAACCTGCTCACTGTTTTACGCCCGCACTGTGTGCATTTGTCGTAGCGGTAATGCTTGGTGGCGCATAGATGACAAAATACACGTTTCTCGTCCCTGAGGCATAGCACTTCGGTCGAACCGCAGTCTGGACAGGGCTCGGACAATACACTGCCCTCTGCTTGTGCCTTAGCCTTAGCCTCTTGAACAACACGTTCCCATTCCCTCAAGAGAGTTGATGCAGTCTTGTAGAGAGATTTAGGGAGGAAATCCTCAAGAGGGGTATTTAGTTCACGGCGCAAGAAAACCGCCAGGAAATCGAGTAGTCGGGGGAGTTGTTTGTCGGCGGCTTTTTCGTCGAACAAAGGCATGTGATGAACAATTTGATTCCGCCACTTTGCGAACGTAGAGATTAGCTCTGCCTCCTTGGGCTCCATCCGCACATCAAGATTAATAAGGCGCTGAGGAAGGTTAGTAAGGGAGATGGTTTGCACTCCCTGGAAACTTGCTGCATCGATATTCTTGAAAATGAGCGTGGGATGTATCCTAGCAAGTCGTTCCTTGAGAACCAACTCTGTAGCCGTGACTGCATGAAGGATCGCGAAGTTGCGCTTTCGGTCACGATGGTTGCCGAGCGCCTCAATAAGAAACTGTTTGGCAGATGTAAGTAAGCTCTGATCAGATCCCATCAGTCTTTAATTCCTTAGATCTGGCTCGTGCTGCTCAGGGGCGGCGCGCTTTTTTGCCGTCCCCTGCAGCAGCAAGGTTAGGGGCCACTTCCGAAGAACTGGCCGATCACTTTACCAACATAAATGAATAGTTTATTGAGTAGGAAGAGGGTTATAGCGACAGTGATTCCGCCAATGAGTGCTTGCATCAACCAATGCAGGCGGTCCCTATCATGCCTGTAAAATCTGACATTCGGAAACACTTTATCAACGAGTTTCAGTAAGCGCTGATTGATATATCCCCAAATATTTGAGAACACCAATAGCACGAACAGAAAGGTAATAAAGAATGAATTCTCAATGTCAATGAAGGGAGATATTCGTACTGCAGCCCAAATACTTACCAAAAACCCTACAAGCACACCGCCAATTTGAATCGATAGCACAGACCAATCATTTCGAACAATGGAGTGACGATTCTTACACTTTTCCAGGGTCTCTCTTATGGCTGAAAAAGATGCATCCACCCAGTCAGCGATATCGGCGCTGGCCACTAAATGACATAAGTTCGTGTCTCCAGCATCGAGACGAAGTTCCATGTAAGTACCAACATTGCGGTTCGATTGTATGCTTGCTCCACTCTCTATAGCGAAGATTACTCTTTCAACATGATCGGCCTGCTGAAAATAGGATATCAGATCCTCTATAGAGACGACTCTGTACCCCTTATTATCAAATCGAATCACATAAAAGAGGAAGGCGTTGTTGTTTCCGTCTTGCCGAGCAAGCTCTGGGACGGTCCGAAATCTAGACTGAAACGCGGTATCGATTTGCCGAAGTCTATCAGACGTTATTGTCAGATTTTGCAGTTGTTCGTCTCGCAGATAAGTTGCCATAATCTTTCAATCGCCTTCGCTCTGCTCCTAACAATTACTATACAGAATTAATTCTATATATCCCAATATATCGTGATTTTAACTGAAATTATCTCTGATCGGGATTTAAATTTTCAGATACCTTTCCATTCTATGAAATTTATCAAAACCAATAGATATCAAATTCGGACTGTAAATATCAAGCCAGGATTATTTTTCGGGTATCCATCCCATATTTCGTGCATCGTTTGCAATGAATATCTTGGAGATATC
>CAZIIV010000356.1:0-2545 GCA_964539365.1 uncultured Desulfobacteraceae bacterium
ATCAGTAAGATTTTAAACATGATTGCTCACCACCTTAATTTTTTAGGTAAAAACACTTTTTATACACCCCATCATAAAAACTCCGTCTGTGTTCTTCTTTAACATATGCAAATACCGTGCAAAATCATTAAGTTGCGACAACTTGTTGTGGATATTGTGGATTTTCAACTAGTTATGACTTTCATAATTCGGGATCAGGGGTGCGAATGAATGGAAAACACGCTTAACTTATGGAAAAAATTACAGAAAAATATGGAAAGATTTTCCTATTTTCAGGATAATAAGCTCATGATTGAGAGGGTTGACGCGATCGTCAGGACCGTCGTGAAACCTTACAGGATATCATGGAATTTGTAAGGTTCGCGACATAATCATGCGGGATGCATGGGCATGCAAAACGTGATGTTGGTTTTGAGTGCACCCCTAGTTGCTAACCCGGAGTTTCTCGTCCAAGGTTTTCACCGGCGGAATTACAGGCGGCTGGTAGATCATGTAGCTTTGTATGGGATACCGAGTGCCTTTTTTATCTTGAAAAGATTTAAAATTGCTCTAAATATTCTCGAAGTTTTATTTTGTTTTTCACATCCAATTGTGGGCAATCCTCAGGGCTTTTTTTCCCTTCAGTTACCAATACCGCAAACACCATGCACGTAGGTTGACCGCATTCTTGACAGTTGGTTTTGGGTAATCGTTTAAGAATATTTAGAACACCGGGTTTTTTTACCACCTCAAAACTTGGCTCTATCTCTTTGCGTCTTTTCCAGGTATCATTAATTTCCTTCTTAAGCCATTTTAGTATGTTATCTGCCTCGTCTTCGTCTTTTACTATATTGATGCCAATCTCTTTAGCATATAACGTGATGAGTTTTCCGTTGAATTTTAATGTAAGTGAAGGAGGTTTTTTAATGTACTGGTGGCCGTTGAGCACCGTATTTAGATAGGGGAGAACATCGCTTATATTTTCATCAAGATAAGCAACGCATCTAAGATGTCGTGCCTCCGGGTTTGGAGGCCGACAGAATTCCTTTCTGTATTGTTTTAACAGCATATAAAGTTCTCTTTGCTTTTAAAAAGAAAGTAAGTGTCAGCAGGGTGCTCATCCTCCTTTCACTCCGGTGTCTGCGTGTCGGGTCATTTCAATGACGACGCCACTCCTCCAATATCGTTATACGAGGAAGCATACCCTGTAAACACCTACAAATTGACAATTAAATTAATCGCTCAAGTTACATCATTTATTTCGCGTTGATCTTGGCGGCCATCTTGGTATTGAATTTAGCAGCATCGATGATGAACCTGTCGTGGGTTCCTTCAGAAATCTTATCAATGCCGTCATCGGCAGCGATGGAAAAGACAAGCTTTCGGCCTTCCACTTCTTCTAATTTAACATTTACCGTGACGGTCAGGCCGGGAGGTGTAGCAGCGATATGATTTAATTTTAAATCAATGCCGACGGTTTGCTCACGGGGCCAGTCAATATGAGGATTGATGGCTTGGATACATGTCCATTCAAACAATCCCACCATAAACCCCGTGGCTAAAACTTTCGGCATAGCTTGAAACTCGGGCGATTCAGGATAAAGGCAAGGGACTGTTTTATTTTCCGGAATCTTGAATTTAAATTCAAATTTTAAACCAGGTTGTAAAGAATTTTTCATGGCTCACCTCCATCGGTAGATTTTTATTGTTCACCATCATTATTTCTGCTATCTGTATATTAGTCAAATTAATTTTTTTAATAGATTTAATTAGTGGAACTTATTCTAAATGGAGTGGCAACAAATCATAGGATTTTATTATGTGGCCAAGCTTGGCAGTTTTACCAAAGCTGCCGATGCGACGTTTCGGACCCAGTCCGCTCTGAGTCAACAGATTAAGAACCTTGAACAAGAATTGGGATGCCGGCTCCTGGAAAGGATCGGCAGGCGCAAATTGCGTCTAACTTCGGCCGGTCAAATATTTTTTAAATTTTCAGAGACAAGTCTTGAAAGATACCAATACCTGACTGAAGAACTTAACGAGTTAAAAGGATTGCAAAAAGGTCAGTTGAGAATGGCCGCCCCGTTCACAACGCTCTACCACCTGGTTCCGTTGGCTCTGAAAACGTATATCACACAATTTCCAAATGTTGAGCTGACCATACTGGATCGGTCACAGACACAAATTTTTGATCTGGTTAAAAATGGGGATATCGATTTTGGTCTGGTAGTGGAATCCAATGTGCCAAAAGATCTTACATCACTCCGCTGGAACAAGGTGAGAACCGTTTTGATGACCCCCTTAAACCATGCACTGGCCGAAGCTAAAAGGATTTCATTGAAACAAATTGCAAAATATCCCCTGATTTTGCCTCCCTTATCTCTAAAATACCGTAGCAATCTGGAAGAACGGTTTCAAAAACTGGGTATTGATTGCCAGGTGATCATGGAATCTTCCAATGTTGAGTTAAGCTCTCTGTATGTGGAGATGGGACTCGGGATATCTTTTGCTACCATCGTGACGGACTTACCGGAATTGAAACGGAGAAAGCTGGCGTTTTTATCAA
>CAZIIV010000357.1:0-2536 GCA_964539365.1 uncultured Desulfobacteraceae bacterium
TGCGTCGGCCCAGGATGCCGTGGCCGGCAAATGCAGAAAAGACTCCCAGTGTCCGCCGGGCTATGTGTGCCGGGGCGGCCAATGCGTGGAAAAAACCCATGATTGTGCAGGTGACAGTGACTGCCCGCCCGGCCACGAATGCCGGCACGGCGAATGTGTCCCAAAATCCGGATGTTCTTCTGATGCGGACTGCACAGGAGATCAGGTATGCAAGGACGGCAGATGCGTGGACCCGGCCCCAAGCCGGGCGGCGGAACTGGCGGTGTCTCCGGGCAACAAGGCGGTGGTCCTGAATGAAACCGTCAATCTCAAGGCGGTTTACACCGATACTGACGGCAGCACCAAAGATGTAACAGCCGAAGCTGCATGGAGTCCTTCGGCCAGTTTTTCCAGCGGAGATATCGGAGTGTATGCGGTTACCGCAACCTACAACGGGATGGTGGCCGGCTCTCAGATCACCGTGGTCCAGGAAAAGGGCATGGACGATATCACGGTAAACGAAAAGACCATTAAAGGGTGTTAAAAAGATTTGATAAATAATTAAAAAAAACAGTTGCTTAATCATGAAAAAGCTCCTATAAAGAAGTAAATTATCACCCAACAAAATACTTCCAAAAGGAGCTTTTCCATGCATCATAAAGATATCAAGCACGAGATCAGAAAACAACTCAAAAGATTCTATCCGAACTGGCAGCGGCTAACCAAAAAGGAAAAGAAGGCCATTGCTCGTAAAGTTTTGGATGAAGTTGTTCAGAATCATGATTTTGCGCAGCCGGTCGAAACAGATAAAACCCAATTGCTGGGTCTGGAAGATCAGTCGATTTGCCCCGGTATAATGAATTTGGACGATATGGAACGGTTGGTAGAAAACCATGAGGACAGCGTGCTGTTCAAATTGAACAAGCCCAAGGGGCATCCGGCGATCATAGATGAGGAATTGAAGCGCATCGATGCGTTGATTGATGATGGGATTATCAATCAAATCTTAAGCTATGACGGCTATTCGCCGAGTATGCGAGAGTTTTTCCCGGCCACTTTTCTGCGCGCTGAACTGCTCAAGGCAATCAAATATCCTGAAATCAGCTACCGGAAATTTTGTGGGGATGACAAAAGCTATAGCGCACACAAATTGCATAGCCCCTATATTGGCAAGGAATGCAAACAGAATCGTGCGTTCATTGGATTGCCGCTGAATCGTAATCAGATGCTCAGCCATATTCAGATGTGTCAGTTCAGAGGCAATTTGTCGTTTACCCAATTGGTGAATTTGACCGTCTATATTTTGTATCAAGTCAGAAAAAATGGGCTTTTGGATCAGGGTCTTGTGCATTGCGTGGACTCGAGCGAACTGGCCGTGGAGCGCCAGCAGCTGTTGGCCACATTAAGCATCAAAGGCCAAAAGATCCGGCTCTATGATGATATTGACTGCGATTGTGGCGTCCGGCGCAAAAAGCGAGACAAATCCAATTATGTGGTAGGCTACCGGATGCATACCTTGTCGGTCATCAATCCCGAGACCGGCCAGTGCATCCCGCTGATTTCCCTGTTAGCAGCGGCCAATCATCACGACAGCCAATTTCTTGCGCCCCTGATCGGGCTTGGCCAGGCTATCGGTCTGGATATTAGGTTGATTACAGCTGATGAGGCCTATAACGATACCGATGGTGCTCTATTGGCGCAAACCGGTGTTCATATCGTCACGCCACCCAGCGTAAAAGTTTGTCTGCCGGAAAATGTTGATGCGCAAACCTTGGGAGTCACCATTGATGAGTATTGCGATATTGCCATGGACCATGTTGGGATTGAAGGGCAGGGCCATGAGTTTAAATGCGGCGCTCAGCCGGGAGAATGTTCGCGGGCCGGTGGGTGCCCCCAATATCGTCATATCCCTTTTGACAGCGGATATTTTCAACCGATTCTGCACGGCAGCGAAGCGGTGGACAAGGCCCTGGAAATACGAAAAAATGGTGAACGTCCGTTTAATGTGTTCAAAAACCGCGAAGGTCTTGAAAAGGTCCGGGTTAGAAGCCAGCATGGGCTCGTGGCCAGAGTGACCTTCACGACAATGGCCAACCTGCTGATCGAACTGGCCGAAACCCGGAAAGTAAAAAAGATTCCGGACAAACAACAACGACTGCCCTTTGCAGCTTAAGACAATACAGGTTGCTGGCAGCAGTCCAACGAGGAATAATCGCATCGGCTATTGATGCCTATAACACAAACCGCGCGTAAGCCTGAAAATGCTTGTTCTGATGACAGTTAAACGCCCAGTTATTAAATGAACCGTCCTCCCAAAAGGGAATAAAAGGTTAAAAGACAAGCTGGCTGGGCAGTAAATAGCTTGCCAAGATGGAACAGCGAGGCGGCAGCATCAAAATTTTAGCCGTAAACGGCTCTTGGACTCCAAGAACTTGTTCCAAAAATGGACTTTTTAACACCCTTCCTAAATTTCATCTGTGAGCAGAGACAAAAAAATGATGAAAAAATGATCTGAAATGGACAAGAACGGTGTTGGTGCCCCCTCGCGTTCCTTGAC
>CAZIIV010000358.1:0-2523 GCA_964539365.1 uncultured Desulfobacteraceae bacterium
GTTCAGTGAGATTGAGAGTGTCATGCATCTTTTCCTTTGACTACTTGGAGATATCTGAAATTCTAATGTCCCGTATCAGCAGTGGCACCACTGGACTTGACGCGCCAGCGCCGCCACGCTTCTCGCCATCTGCTGAATACAGTTTTTAAGTGCCTGTTTTTATATTTTTTTAATAACTCTGAAGGACGTACCAGCTTTACTGTTGAATTATATGACCGGTTATTAGCAACCATTTTTATTAATTTGAAATCTAAGGTCAGAAAAAACTCACATTCATTATGTTCTGCACACCAAATATGAAAAGCATCAAGCAGTTGATTTCGATTGAGTTTTCCTGGCCCCTGATATGCTCCAGTAAGTTTTTGTAGCTCAGTGAATCTTTTGTGGTTTAACCCAGATAAGAAGTTGAATTGCATTTCTTTCGCATCCTGATTGTCGCCAAGTATTACCCTGCTGTATTTTACTGGCGCTTCAACTTGCTCAACGGGAGCCCCATAAAATTTGCCAGTTCTGCTGTCCATATTTGGGATCCCCCAGCTTTCCAATAGGGTTTCAACTTGAATGCAATATCTAACCGCACCACCTTTTCCGATTTCTGCAAGTTTTGGTAACAGCTCCACCTCATTTTTTAATTCTTGGTTTTGAATTTTTTCATTTGGATTTACTTCAATAAAATCGTGAACAGTAACTTCCTGGACAATATCACCCCAAGTGATTGTTTGTTGTCTTGGACGAAGGCGAGGAAGTTGTGTCGCGGAAAATTTATATATATTTGTGTCTAGAAATACCTTTGCTGGCTTCATTATTTCTTTGCACTTAACTAGTGAGTAGCGAGAATTATTTCTCGTTTATTGAATAATTCTGAATTATTTCCTGTTTATTGGACTCCTTATGCACAACTTTGGAACAAGCCTTTGCACAAAAGCCTGTGCAAATTTGCAGAGCTTGAAACTATGGCACGAAAATGGAGCATTGAAAAACAAGTGCTTATGTTGTGATATCTAATCGGTATTTCACCTCTGACACGTTCTGCGATCTGTTGAGAATGCTCAATACGAATCAAACTTGTCAAAAACTTACACATTCCAAGGGTCAGTCAGTTTTTCGATACAATGTGAAGAATGAAGACCTGACCCTTGTCGTTTTCATCGGTTTCAACCATCCCGAATTTTCTGCACCAGCATCCCGATTGCTTAATTGGAAAGAACCTCGATTCTCTGATTGTTTAAGAGCCCTTTTTCAGCCCCGAAAACATCGTTTTAGGGCCAAAAAACAGCCCTGTTTTTACTCCAATCCCTTGACTGGTGTGCATTTAGCTCGGTCCGACCCCCTTTGCCCATTGAATTTCTCCCCAAATAAAATCCAACCAAGACTTCAAGAATTGAATTTGAATGAAAAAAATTTTACGATTTTATTGTTGTTTATTTTGCGATAAAAAATGCCCGCTTCGGAGATTCGATCATTCCTTTTTTCTTCAGTTTGTAAAGAATATTATTGAGTTGCTTATCACTAAAACCAGTCGCCTCTTTGAGTTCTTTATAGGTTATACCACCTTTCGCATTTTTTATAGTTTTCATCGCCTTATATCTTACAGTATGTTCTTTAGGTCCAGTAATCTCTAAAAGTTTAGATTTTGTTTTTGTCTTTTTATCTTCATCAAAAGATAATTCAATTCTAAGGTTACCCAACGCCTCTGTAATAATATCAGAACCAAAATCAGCATATTCATTTTTCAGGAATTGAAAGATTTTCTTTTTATTACTTCCTGTAAGCAAAGTGTCTTTTAATTTTTTAATATTTCTTGTTCTATCAAACTGATCGATAAGGTTGTTTAAATGAGAATCATACCTTTTTTCGAGAAAATCCTCTCGGTTGAATATTTCAACAAACTTTTGTCCCTTTTTTGTTTCACGTTCAAAAGGTATTTTATCCAATAAAAGAGGCTCTGCCTGGGGATTAAGATAACCATCGTAATACATATGGATCCCTTTTCCTATAATTAAGCCAAAATCCGATTTCATTTGACGCATATAAGATTTTAATTGCCCTATTACATCATCTTTGCTCATATCTTCTGCGGGTCTTTTTACCTCTATGACAATTAATGCTTTATTGTTGGAACCATATATAACTAAATCTGGTCTAATATTAGCTTTTCGACCTAACTGTATGATTGGCTGACGTTCAATTTCGCCGGCATATTCTCGCCAACCCAATTTCTCTATAGTTCTTAGAACTTGATGTTCAAAATCCTTCTCATTGATATCTTGTTTTATACTTTCTGATAAAAGATAACAAATTTCAGTCCACGCTAATGTAATATCATTGGTTTCCATAATACACCTCTCAAATTATATTTAATTTAATCAAAACGAAGATAAAAAATAACCGCTGACTTTCAAAACTGAAAAAGAATTGTTCCAATCTATCGAATGGCTACCAATCTTTTTATCAATGAGCTTTCATGGATATATGGAATAAAAAGCTGATATCTGGCTCTTGTGATCGCAACATACACAAGAT
>CAZIIV010000359.1:0-2506 GCA_964539365.1 uncultured Desulfobacteraceae bacterium
CCCCCTTATCGTTCGATTCCGTCTCTTGCCAAAACACCCTGATGATAATAATGTTTGACCTCTTTTATCTCGCTAACCAGGTCGGCATATTGAATGAACTCTTGGGGTGCGTTGCGTCCGGTAAGGATAATTTCCACGTTTTCAGGCCGCTGGCCCAAAAATTCCAGAACCTGTTTTGCGGTAAGCAGACCAAACCAGATTGTCACATTGATCTCGTCAAGTATGACAAGGTCATATTGTCCCGAGAGCATGGCTTTGCGAACCTTGATAAGTCCCTGTTCCGCTTGATCCATATGCTTTTGAGTTGTTTGATCCCGACGAATGCACTCTATGTCCCCATACTGTTCGACAGTGATGCAGGGGTTGTCACGCAATGCCGTGAGTTCGCCATAATGCTGCCCCTTCATAAACTGGCCGATGTATGTTTTCAGTCCATGGCCTGCGGCTCGGAGGGAAAGGCCCAAAGCGGCGGTTGTTTTGCCCTTACCGTCTCCGGTGTATATCTGAATATATCTTTTTATATCTGTTGCCATTATTCAATGATGACGGCTTCGTAAAAAGTCCAACTTCTGCGTTGCGCTGCATCCTTGGTCACTGCAGCGTACTATATCAGAGCAACCTTTGCCTGAGCTTTCTCGATAAAAGTGATATCCTCACCTACTCGAAAAGGGCAAGAGAGTTATCAAAAATAGAGCTTGCATAACAAGACGATGGAGAGGAATTCGAGACAGTCCCCGCCGAAAGACGAAGTTAACACATAACACTTATAAGGCCTCCAATGTCAAGAGGTAAAACAGCTTCCCAGGGCAAAAATCCACTTGTTTAACCAGGCCCAGGAAATCCCTTTTTTTTGGATTGATTTGATCGAGATCGAAAAGCCGGGTCCCGGATCCGGGCGGGTCCTTTCCGGGATGTGATCGGTCGCGGATTCGGACAGCCCGCTCCCCGGGTACTTCAGTTTTTTCGATCCAAAAGGAAAACCGAATTAACGGTTTTTATCGTATTTTTCTTTAAGCTTTAGCAAGGCATCATGGATAGGTGGACGTAACAGCTTTTTAAAAATTGGGGAAATATTATCTTCTTCAGCCTTAAACAGACAGTTGACAATATCGTCAATCATTTTTACATCCAGGCTTCCCTCGATGGTAATATCTTTGTTCGTATCAATATCTTTTGGCGAAATAGGATATATCTCAAAGAGCTGAACCCAGGTATCCAGTTTAAAAAAGCTTTTGCCAGCCGGGATAAAGAATAGGCTGCGCTGTTTGATGCAACCGGGTGTTGTGGGTTTATCTTTTTTTGAGAAGTTGTTTTAACGAAAAGGTATGGTTCATTTTTGTTGGGGGAGTTGAGTAGAATAAGATATTTTTTGCCGATATGACCGTTTTGAAAGACAAGTTGTTTATGATGGTAAATAGCCCCGCGGGTCTCCAATTTACGCCGCTCCGAATATTTTTAACATCTCCAAACGCTCTTCCATGCGTTCTTTGGCCTCATTATAAGGCAGACTGACGATTTCACTGTCAATGGCAAGCATATAATCAATTTTTTTAAATTCGCCTTTTTCTTTAAGGGTCCGATCCCATGGTTCATTTTTAAGATGAGCAGATTCAATCATGTCATCAGCTTTGGCGTCCTTGAAGATAAAAGCTAAGTCTTTGAGCAACTTCATCTCTTGGCTGGAAAAATATTTAGAATCGAATTTCTTTTTAGGACGAATCTTTTGAAATTCTTCTTGTGGCAGATCGTGTATGGCTGCTTTGAGATCAGGATCCATTTTTTCGGTAAGTTCATTGAATAAATCTTTTGGTACTGGCCCCATATTCCATGCGTAATAATCTAAGCCGGTTATGGGTTTACCGGTTTGTTTGAAATGCCGAAAATCTAAAAAGTATAAAAGTTTTAACAGCTTTGTTTTTCCGCAATATTTTGTATTAACAGCAAAATAAATTATTGCATTTATTAATTTTTCTCTATGATGAGTAATGATCATCTGCTTTTGTCCTAATATAGGATTATTTTTTTTCCTTTAAGATAATATTAATGCAGAAATATGATAACGCAAAGTCTATGCCAGTGGTTTGTGTGGATAAGAGTTATATGCTATTTTATGGCCTATGTTTTATAACTACTTGATATAATGTAAAAATTAAATAAGAGATTAATATATTCTATGTATATTGAATTCACACCTGTTGTCAATAGCTTGTGTAATTTTTAGTGAAAATGCCATAAATTGTCATAGCAAAGATCGAAGATTTAAAGAGATTATTCTAAATTAACCATTAAGGCGAAGCCTCATTTTTTTTATCAGACCGGCAAATCCGTTCTCTTTGGGTTGATTAATTGAACTTCGACATTCTTGTTTCTTTGATAGGGGTGGAGAGAAGTGGGAGAGATTAAGATTTCAATAAAAATGGGGTTATAGTGTTTTCTATAACCCCTTGATTTTATTTGGCTGAGGGACCAGGATTCGAACCTGGGTTAACGGGGCCAGAACCCGTCG
>CAZIIV010000360.1:0-2500 GCA_964539365.1 uncultured Desulfobacteraceae bacterium
CATTAAAAACTTCTCCGATTGTTTCCGAAAAAATAAAGGCTCATACGCTCTATTTTAAATTACATACAGTGTATGTGCCTTAATGAGTTGAGTCAGGGCTACTCCCTCAATGAGGTTATCGTATGGATACCGTTTCAAGGTGAAATCATTTTTTTCAAAACATCTAATAATATTTTGTAGATACATCTAATATCATGGCAGGCACGAAACTTCAATTATTTTTATGGGTAAAGGTTGCAGGGTTTAATGCGGTTGGAAAAGAACAACCTTTTTAGATAAAATGTGGCTATCTGAAAAACAAAAGGCAGCCCTGAACAGAGCCGCCTTTTGTTTTTAACACGTTGGATTAATTCACCTTTCCATTGCACTGATCCAGAGCGCGAACCAGCAGTTGCATATGACTTTTTTCGGCCTGGGCAATGGTTAAAAAGCTGTCCCGGACCGTCTGATCTTTTTCTCGCTCGGCCATGGTTTTGTATAGATCAAAGGCGGCATACTCCATATGAATGGCCAGTTCTAAAATTCTCGGACACGGATTTTCCTCAATATTTTCAAGGTATGCCAGCGCGGTTGTAAGGCTTTCCCCACCTTCAAGGATTTCTCCTTTCAGATACACCTTTGCTGCGGCCATACCATCGTGCAATCACTTCCGGTGCAATACCCATAAGATACGCTGCAATAACCATCTGGTTGATTACCGTGGTTTTTAATATGCCGAAGTTTTGCCAGTGGCGGTCAGAGGTGAGAACAGGCACGGGCAGAGTTACTATATTTCCTTGTTTTCGCAAGCGTTTGACCAGTTCAAAATCTTCCATTATCGGAATATCCGGAAATCCTCCGATCTCACGAAAAACTTTGGATGAAATGAAAATCGCCTGGTCACCGTAAGGCATTTTCAAGCATCGGGAGCGCCAGTTTGCAAGGTATTCAATCAGCCGAAGGCCCGGCATGGGGGAATCCATACGAAGTTCGAATGCGCCGGCAACCATTTCGGGGTATTTGAAGCCGTTAAAAATAAGGTCTTCAAATCTTTCGGGCAGCCGTGTATCGGCATGGAGAAAAACAAACACATCACCAGTGGCTTGATCGGCGCCCCGGTTCATTTGCCGGGCCCGAGGCGGTGCACTGGTGATAACTTTTGCTCCCAGTGATTTCGCAATCTCCACGGTATGGTCATTACTCCCCCCATCCACTACAATGACCTCCTTTTTATTTCCGGGACCGACACTTTTTATAGTATTTGCAATATGATCCGCTTCGTTTATGGCCGGTATTATAATTGAGATACGACTGGGATTAAAAACAGTGGTATTTGTATTTTGTGACCGGACCATAAGATCCTCAGGGTGATCCACATCTTGTAACACGTCCAACAGTGTAAAACTCAACCCCGAATGTTTTGCAATTTTTATTGTTTTTTCGAGAACATCACCTGATCCCCAGGTTATACCGCTAAACAAATGCGGGATGGCCTGTGATAGAGAATTGTTTTGCAGCCCGATCAAATAATAGCCGCCGTCTTTGGCCGGACCCAGGGCCATATTTTTTCGTTTAAGGACGCTAAACGCTTTTTGAATAATGCCCTCTGTTATTTTCGGGATATCGCTGCCTATAATCACGGCCGTGGTCGCCCCGGCTCCAAAAGCATCTTCAAAAGAACATTTCATACGCTGTCCAAGATCGCCGCTGCTCTGGGGGCGATACTCAAAATTCCGGCCGAGCCAGGTTCGCATTCGATTTTTATCCCCGCCCTCATAACGGATCTCAACGCTCAATTCGCGCCGTGTCGATACCTTTTTTACCTGCAACATCGTGAGTTCCGTCATTTTGCGCTGAAGATCCGCAGCCCCTTGCGCCCCTAACAGGGGAATAAGCCGGGTCTTGGTGGTTCCCGGTTCCGGATAACGGGTGAAGACAATCAGATGTTCTTGGAGGGGTATTGGCATATTCCGTCCCAAAATTCGCTGCAGGGTCTTGTTCTTGGAAATAATTTCTCAGTTAACCTCATCACCCTGTTTTCCTGTCGCTGATAACATACAAAATCCTTGACCTGTCATCTCATTTTAGTTAATTTTTTTCAGTTTTCAAGATAGTTGGCTTTAATCTTTATAATCCCGTCCTTAATTGGCATAATGATTGTGTCACAAGCTCAAAGAAAGACAATTCGTCAGGAGGTAAAAAGATGGAAATAATAAAAAAATATAGATTCCTTAGTATTATTTTAATTGCTCTATTTATCTCCGGCTTTACTCCAACGGGGAAAAAATACGGCAAGCTCGAAATGGTACCCAAAGGAACTAACCAGTTGACCATTCAAGATTTAGTCGACAAATGGGATGATTACAATATTTATTATTCCGACAAGTATGCCGGATACAGCGCACGATCAGCTATGGGTATCATATTCGATCCGAAAAATAATGATACGATGCTGGTGGGTGATCGGTGGAAAAAGGTCAAAAATCAAGAAGACTTGATAGAGATGACAGAATGGATTTGT
>CAZIIV010000361.1:0-2491 GCA_964539365.1 uncultured Desulfobacteraceae bacterium
AGCAAATCCCCTCTGGGGATAACCAAAGCCTGGTCCTCTGGGCCAGGATTCTTTACATAAAATGCCATAATATGGTCCTAATGTCAAGGATATAAATTTGGGCCTATTTTTTGGCCATATTAAATGATGGCGGGAATAGGGACGGAGGGTGGTCGGTTCAACCGGACAGGCGGGACTGGTTGCTGGGCCTCGATTTCAAAATACTGCTCAAAACACCTCTGGCAGTACTCTCGGGTGCTGGCCGCTAGTCCGCTTATTGACCTAAATCGGGGGGTGTGATAACGTTAAAAATAATGAGGGTCAAGGGTGAAGTGGTGGATAAGCCTTGTAGGAGGCAGGATGGTTTGGAAGAAGGGTCCGATAGTTATCAGTTTAGATAAAAATCGATACTTAAATTAAGAGGGGGAAGTAACGATGACTGATCTCAGGTTGGTTTCCACGCGTAAACGCCAGCTAAAACCACTGGTGGAAGCAGCGATAGCTAATGAATTGCGTTTGCTGGAAGCAGGCGTTCGCCGAACGGAACAAAGACTCTTGGAATTTGAGGAAAAATATAGCCTCGGAACTCAAAAATTTATCTCCCGTTATGAAAACGATGAATTGGAGGAGACCATGGATTTTGATGAATGGATTGGTGAGTTTAGGGTGTTGACACGGCTGCGGGAAAAGGTCGACACGCTAAGGGGCATCCGGTTTGAGAATTGAAGCCTATTTTCGGCAGATCGAGAAAATTATTGAAGCATGTCCTGTTATCCAATTGTCAAATGTTACGTATGAGAAACGTAGCACACACGAAGGCTTCATCCGGGGGGAGTTATACTTCGTGGATGGGTCTACTCTCCATTTGCGTGAATTTGTTGACGTTGAAATAACAGAAGACCGGTTAATGTACGCCTATCAATTCAATGATTCCTCAAAAAATATGGTATTTCGTTATGATAACACCGGTCATCATAAGAAGTTAGGTCTTTCTACTTATCCCCACCACAAACATAACGGAGGCGAAAACAACGTCATCCCCTCTGTGGCTCCAGATCTGGCCATTGTTCTTCAAGAAGTAGAATTGCTGGTCCAATTACCCTGATTGGAAAACCCAATAAAAATACCTATTTTAATCTGTGAAATCTGCGTAATCTGTGGACCATTTCCAATGACAGTTAGTCGAAATATCGTTTACTTTATTGTTGCAACCGTTCCTGTTTTGTTTGCTGCGGTACATGCATGGGTCTGGCCGTTTTACACGGCATGTATTTTTGCCGCATTTTTAATTCTGTTGTGGCAAAACAGACTGAACTCTGTACGGATGCGGGATAAGATTTACATTCTTGCCCTGGGAGCATTCTTTTGCGCGGGTTTGGTGCAGTGCCTGCCCCTTCCTTCCTTTATTCTGTCTTTCTTAAGCCCGTTTAGACACGAAGTGCTGACGCAATCTCGGGCAATCATCAACGGATCTGCTGGGTGGCAAGCCATAAGTTATTCTTCCCTGAAGTCATTGGCCTGGTGGACGTTTTTGCTGAGCCTTTTACTGTTTTTCCTTGTTTTCCGTAAAACCGTCACCTCTCCAAGGCATTTGAAACTTTTGGTTTATATTCTGATGGGGTTGGCATCATTGGAAGCGTTATACGGCCTTATGCAGACATTTGTTCCGACCCTTGGCGTTCTTTGGATTGATTATATTGAAGCCTATTTGGGGGATGCCCGGGGCACGTATATTAATCGGAATCATTTTGCCGGGTTTATGGAAATGATATGGCCGCTTGGACTGGGGTTTACGCTGGCACTGGGGAACTGGAAGGAAAAACCGAGTCTTAAGGCCCTGTTGTCCACGGATCGACCCAATTTTCAGTTTTTCCTTTGCATCGGGTTGGCGGTTATGGTGCTGGCATTGCTGTTTTCCAAATCCAGGGCCGGAATTACCGGGTGGGGTCTGGGCTTTTTTACCTTTGTTTTATTGGTACATTCGGGCAGCCAGGGAATTCCCCGAAGTTTCTGGATAATCACGGCCGTGATTATCGGCATGGTCGCTTTCTTCAGTTTGAGAATCGGTGTTGATCCGATTTTGGAGAGATTTTTAAGGATTTCCAAGGACTCCTCGCGACTTGATTTCTGGCGCGACAGCCTGGTGATTGTAAAGGATCATCCCTTTGGAACCGGCCTTGCAACGTTCAGACAGGTGTTTCCGGTTTACAATGTCTCTACTATTTCTGAAACCACGCCTTATTATGCGCACAACGACTATCTGCAATTACTGGTGGAGACCGGGTGGATCGGGTTTGCAGCTCTTGTGGGCGGGTTTTATGTTTTTCTGGTGAGAAGTATTCACAAAGTTATGCAGATGCGCCTGAAAGCGGATCCCTTTGGATTTTTTCTTGCCGTCGGGGCCTTGAGCGGTCTGGTTTCCATGGCCTTTCACAGCTTTTTTGACTTTAATCTTCAGATGCCGGCCAACTGCGTGTATTTTGTGATGCTGATGGGGATTGTTCATGTGTGT
>CAZIIV010000362.1:0-2491 GCA_964539365.1 uncultured Desulfobacteraceae bacterium
TAAATATTAAATGGTTATATACAATAAAATGGAGGTTCCCGCTCATATCTTAGCTTTGGTCAGACTGATTTTTATGTAAATAATGTTACAATTACATAAAAATTATGTAATTTATTTCATAAATGTTTTTATTGAAAAACAAAACATTTTAATGGTAAAGTTAATCAGCGAACACAAAAAAATCTATGGAGGTAAAACAATGGGCCGTTTGAAACATTTTCTTATTCTTTTTCTTTTTATATTCACTCTGCTTTGTGGTTGCTCATCAAATGAACAGAAGAAAGTCTCTTATTTTGAAAAAGGCAACACCTATTTTGAAAAAGGAGAATACAAAAACGCGGAGATCGAATTCAAAAATGCGATACATATCGATCCCGAATATGTCGAGGCTTATATAAAACTTGGCCAAACCTATCTTAATCTCGGAAACCCTCAAGAGGCTTTCAGGGCATATTCAATGGTTGCAAAGCTTGATCCGCAAAATTCAAACGCTCAACTTAAGCTATCTACGTTTTATTTGTTGGGGAAAAAATTAAAAGAATCCCGGGAGAAAGTTGACGCGGTTTTAAGTAAAGAGCCGGAAAACATAGAGGCGCTGTTTGTGCTCGCCGGAATCCTTGAATTGGAAAAAAAGCAGGATGAAGCCGTATCCGTATTTGAAAAAATCATTGGACTCAATAACAAGGAACCCCGTGCCTATATAGCGATCTCCCGCATACTGGCACGTCAGGGAAAGCTTTTGGAGGCTGAAAATATTCTTAAAAAGGCGGTCCGCATCAATCCTGACGCCGTAAGCCCACATCTTGCCCTTTTTAGTTTTTATGACAGCAACAAAGAGTATGGCCGTGCAGAAACCGAAATAAAGAAGGCCATCGATATAAGCCCGGAGAATTCAGATCTTTTTATTGACCTCGGTAATTTTTACTTTAGACATAACCACACGAGCAAGGCGGAAGAAGCCTACCTGAAGGCTGTCGTAATCGACCCCAAAAATATAAAGCCCTATATGGTTACCGCAAGGTTTTACGACGCTATCGGCAGTAAAGACAAGACATTAACCATGTACAACAAGGCTCTTAACCTTCAACCTGAAGATTTTCGGATAATGGATTCAATTGCAAGGTTTTATGTCAAGAATAAAGAAATCGGGGATGCTGAAAAGTATATCACTGATATTTTAAAACAAAGGCCCAAATATTTTCCGACCAGAATGTTAAAAGGAGAATTCTTTGTCTATCAGCGAAAGTTTGACGAAGCCATTACATTGTTTAATCAGCTAATAGAGGAAGAACCGGGATATGGCCGTGTCTATTACTTCAAGGGTATTGCTCATTTGGGGAGAGGCGAACCCAGGCTGGCAAAAGCAGCCCTTGCCAAAGCTATTGAATTAAATCCCAGGCTATTAAAAGCAAAACTCCTATTGGCCGAAATTTATTTGGGTGAACGCGATGTCAATCTGGCCATGAAACAAAGTCTGGAGGTTCTTGAAATCGCACCGAACAGTTACCCGGCAAAAATGCTCTTAGGAAATATCTACATGTACCAAAAAAAATTCAAGGAAGCAAAAAACACATTTGAATCATTAATCAAACTTGCACCGGAAAATCCTGTGGGATATTTTCGTCTGGGATTTTTGCACCGTTTGCTGAAAGAGTATGATCCTGCCCTGGAAAACTTTAATAAAGCCATATCTATAAACCCCAAGCTTATGGATGTGTTTACCCATATCGTTCTTGTGCATGCCGCAAAAAATGAATTTGAAACGGCAATGTTAAAATGTAATAAAAAACTGGAAGAATTACAGGACGCTCCTGAACTGCTGGCTATTGTCCACAATCTAAAAGGAGGACTCTACCTTGCCCGGCACAAAGAAAAACAAGCGGAAGCATCGTTCAAAAAAGCTTTAAAAGAAAATCCGAATTTTTTGCGCCCTTATTATGCGCTTGGCAAAATATATCTTACAGAAAAAAAAGAGAATAAAGCCATTGAACAATACAAGACCGTATTGGAAAAAAATCCTAAGCAGACAGCTCCCCATATGCTGTTAGGCACTATTTATGACATGCAAAAAAGGGGGGATCTTTCAGAAAAGCATTACAGATCGGCACTCGATATCAACCCGGATTTTGCTCCGGCCGCCAACAACCTTGCGTATTTGCTTGTCATGAAAAACAAAAATATTGACGAGGCCTTGGCGCTTGCACGAAAAGCAAAAGAAAAACTTCCCAATGACCCTAATGTAATGGACACACTCGGTTTGGTTTACTACAAAAAGGGTTTATTTGAAAGCGCCATCGGTGAGTTTGCGGGCAGCCTGGAACAGATGCCTGATAATGCGGTTGTGCACTATCATCTGGGCCTGGTCTATTATAAAAAAGGCGACAAGGATCCGGCCAGGGCGGAACTGGAAAAGGCTTTGAAACTGGATCAAGAATTTGAGGGCGCCGATCAGGCTCGACGGATATTGTCTGAAAGTTGAAAGTTTAAAGTG
>CAZIIV010000363.1:0-2487 GCA_964539365.1 uncultured Desulfobacteraceae bacterium
ATTACAGACCTCTCGGAAAACAAGTTATTGAATCGCTTAAATCAGTTGCAGAGCCTGTCATAGAGGTTTTATGTGCCTAAAATTGGACACTCAATTCTAAATAATAATCAGACATATGGATTATTAACTAAATTAGTTAATAAAAATATAAAGGGAAAAAGAGTATTTCAGTGATTATTGTTTATGTTTGATTTACAACAAAAAAACTAAACAACATGAATGCTCTTTTTCCCACAGATAAAAATACGGATTTGATACCAATTGGAAAGGGTTTTGGATTAAAAAAAATCGGTGATGATAGAATTGGGTTTTATCATTTCGATAAATTATTAAAGGCAGTACCCCAGAAGCCTAAGATCGATTACCGGCTTTTCGTGATTGATCTGGTGAATCGTTATGCACTGCAAAAGAATAAGATAGCTGAGGCATTGGGCCACTCCCGCCAAACCATAGACAACTGGCTTGACATCTACCACCAGTATGGAGTCTCGGGATTGGAGAATAACCCCCGCGGAATAACCGGAAATAAGGCCCGGGTGCTAGAACTTCAGCGCAATGAGGAGCGGGAAGAGAGGGAAAGGAAAGAATTTCAGTTTAACTTTTCTTTTGATCGTGAAGGAGACGAGAAACAGGTAGAGCAGGAAGATGCCCCTTTTCAAATAGAGCATACATGGCAAAAGAGTCGTTATGCCGGGATCTTTGTACATCAGATAACCCTGATGTCAGTGTGGCAATGGTTTAAATTCACCATAGGCTATTTTGGTGATAGGTACAGGCTGTTCCAGGTGTTTCTGCTGATGGTATGCCGTAATATCGGTTCGATAGAACAAACCAAACACATCAGACGGGACGAAGCAAATGTGATATTAGGCTTGCCGCAATTCCCGGGAAAAGACAAATTATGGGAATGGTTTTACCAGACGACGCGGGAGTACTTATCGCCCCGTTTACTGAAAGACTTTTTCCGTTTCCAGATCCTGCGTGGGATAGTAAATCTCTGGTTTTGGTTTATAGACGGGCACCGTTTGGGCTATACAGGCAACAAAAAGGTTCATCACACCTATAATACACAACGGAAAATACCGGAACCGGGACGTACTAATATGGTGGTTAGCGATCTTCGGGGCAATGTTGTGGACTTCGAGATCCAGGAAGGCAAGGGTGACTTAAGATCCTTTGTATTAAACCTGGACGAGCGGTGGGAAGATGAGATAGAGAAAAAACCGGTAAAAGTGTTTGACCGTGAAGGCGATGGTGCCGGATTTTTTTCCGGCATGGTACATAAGGAAAATCCTTTTGTCACCTGGGAGAAGCATTCCGACAGCAAAAAGCTGGATGCGATGCCTTCGGAGTTGTTTTCCGTCAGTCTCAAAGTCAATGGGAAAGAGTATGGGGTATTTGAAGATGTAAAGGATTATACCTATCCCTATGAGACCGGTGAAAAAACCAGTGAAAAGGAAGTCCACAGGTTTTCACTACGAAGGATCTATTTATGGAATAAGACCACTAACAAAAGGACCAGCGGTCTGGCCTATACACCCCACGATGAGTTAAGCACACAGGATTGTGCTTTTGCCATACTCAGCAGGTGGGGGGCATCGGAGAACACGTTTAAGCATATACAAACCCGCCATCCCTATAATTACCAGCCAGGGTACCTGTTTCATGAAAGCGAAAACCAGTCCGTCGCAAATCCGTTGATAAAGGACAAACAGAATCTGATCAGGCAGCTAAAGACGGAAACAAACAAGCTGTACAAGAAAATGGGAAATAGTAAGGAAGCTCTTACAAAAGACGGGACTTCCAGGCAAAACAGTATAAAAGGAAGGCTTAAAACAGAGATCCTGGAAAAAGAATTGATGATAGAACAATTACAGCAGGAAGTGAAAAGCTTACCTGAAAGGATAGAGCTGTCATCGCTTGAAGGGGGTAAACTATTCAAGGTCATAGATAATGAGGGTAAAAACCTGTTTGATTTTGTGACAAGCGCTGTATGGAACTCCAGGAATCAGGTAATTGAATGGCTGCAACCTTATTACACAAATAAAAATGAAATCGTTGATCTGTTCTATGCCATAACCCAATGCCAGGGATGGATAAAGACAACAAACAGGAGCGTTACCGTACGAATTGAACCACTGCAGCAAGCAAGCCGAAGGGCTGCCCAGGAACAGTTATGCAGGAAACTGACATCACTGGGGGTGCAAACCCCAACCGGGAAATTTATGATAATGGAAGTGGGGGATTCACCAATATGAAAAATGTCCAAAAAAAATGCCCGTTTTTAATGATTTCCGAGAGGTCTGTAATAGGTATTAGGAACAATTAACCACATCAATAGATCAATCACCTCAGGAACGAGCCGGTAGGGTAAAGATCCCCTCGATCTCTACAAGGAGCTCCCCTTCGTCACCGGAACGCCCGCCGACGAGCACATCGACGTGAAAGGTCGCGAGAACGCCCTCGAGAACTTCTTCCTGATGATCG
>CAZIIV010000364.1:0-2480 GCA_964539365.1 uncultured Desulfobacteraceae bacterium
AGCCGCCGATGATTTTCCTGTCCAATGCCGCCGATTTTTTGCCTGAGGACATGCACAAACAGGGTGGGCAAAAATCGTGGTAACTTACCCCCCTGACCACATTGCCGGCCCCGATTTTTACTATGATTTCGGTAATGGAGGGAACCAGAGATACAACTTTTTCCGGGCTTTTAGTAATTGTAATCGTTTTTCCGCCGGAATCAACAAATGTTACCGGATAGGAAAGAGCCGGGGAACTCGTCCAACAGGTGATAAATAAAATAACAAACAGTAACCCCGAGGAGTTGGCCAGGGATCGTTTTTTTATTTTCATTTAAAATACCTTTCTAATAATCATACCTCATTCCAATAAAGAAATTCCTTCCCGGCATGGGATACCCCTTAACGTAATCATAATCCTTATCAAAGAGGTTCAAAATTCTTCCTTTCAGGGTAACCGTTCCATATTTATCAAAATCAAGGATTTTTTTACTGACAGTGAAATTGGCAACCGTAAAGCCACCCCTTTCTATTACCTTAACCGGCTCTCCCCACACATAATTTTCATAGTCCTCAATATCTTTTTCACCCGTATAGGCGAAGTTCAGATTGGCGGAAAGTCCTTTCATATCCGAAAAAATAATCCCCCAGGAAGCATTAATGTCTTCGGTGTACGTAAGGTCCTCATGGGTTTCATCGTCTTCGTATTCCGTAAGATAGACTATACTGCCATAGGGTCTGATATCAAAATCCAATCCAAAAAAGTCGCCAATGTCAAAGGAAATTTCACCTTCAAAGCCTTCTATGGTAGCTCCACCAATGTTTTTGTATGTTTGAACAGAGCTTGGCAGAATATCGACTTGTATTTTATCGTCAAAATCAGTATAAAAATAGGTAAAAGAGAGATTGGCAGACGCATAAGTGAGGTCTATACCGCACTCGTATGTCTCACTTTCCTCAGGATCAAGATCAGGATTCCCCAAATAGCTGACGTGCGTAACATAATCACCTGCCAACTGTTCTGCAGTCGGCATCTTGAAAGCTTCCCCATAGTTGGCCCTTACCTTTAAATAGTCTGTTACAAGATAAGCCATACCGAAATTGGATGAGAGATTGTCATCATCTTCCTTCCCGCCATCCTTTTTCATATCCACTTCATAGTCATCATATCTCAGGCCACCGGTGACGATCAACCGGTCAAAAAGTTTGGTTTTGGCCAAAATAAAATAGGAAGGATTCTCATATTCAGATTTTTCTGGTGTTGACGAAGAATCGATCTCATAATTTACCCAGTCAAAACCACCGGTAATAATTGAATCCTTCCAGTGTAAACTGACCTGTGCCTGCGCACCCTGGTGATCAGTATCTTTTTCGTAAGTGTTGTAAGGGGGAAGGGATGATGGATCACACCATTTGTACTCATCTTCCCCGGAAAAATATCTGGCCTTCCATGATAAAAGGCCATCCGGAGTCTCGCCGTCATAAATAAAGTCAATGGATTCAAGGCCGTTATCCGTATAATTGTCAAGATCGTTTTGACTGAGGTAGTATGGTTCGCCTACCTCATCGGCATCAAAATAATTATAAATCAGACGGATATGATTATTTGGCAAAAACTCAAACCCCAGGTTTAAACTGGCATTGTTTTTCTCATCGTAACCGGTATTTCCGTAATCTTCATTATCGGCGGTGTCATAATCATCCATGGAATCTCTGGTATAATTGGCCGAGAAATCAAAGGCCTTATAGTTTCCTGAAAACCCGATTGTCCCCTCCTCATAATCGAAACTGCCTAATCCCCCTTCCACAAAGAATCCGGGTTTACCTTCACCCTTTTTTGTGATGACGTTTACCACCCCACCCATAGCGGATGAACCATACTGAACAGAGGCCGGTCCCCTTATGATTTCTATCCTTTCTATGTTCTTGGTCATGATCTTGGCTACGTTACTGGTTCCTGCACGTCGGCCATTTAACAAGATCAGCACATAGCTCGCAAGGTCAACTCCGGTCGCGTCGGTTCTGAAACCACGAATACCCACGGCGGTTGAGGTGCCCGGATATTTTTGAATATGACCGACTCCCTTTTCGGCAAGCAAATCACCGAGATCCGTGGCTGAAGACATCTTGATCTCTTGTTCATCAATAATTGTTACGTTGGATGTAATCTCCTTTTTCTTTTCCTCCACCCTGCCTGCCGTAACCACGACCTCTTCCATGGTTGATACCGTCTCTTTGTCTTTTTGTGCGTCTTCCGCCTGACTTAACCCCGGAACCCATAACGCCATACAAACCGCCAGACAACCTAACCACTTTTTCATGATTTTTCCTCCTTCCTAAAGATAGTTAGGGTCCGGGGCAAAAAAAACCCCGGACCGAATTAAATCGATCCGGGGATTTCCCTTTTTTATCCTCAAGATCCAGTCAAGGCACCTCCCGTCCACGAAGGTTATGCCTTATGTTCAGACAGGTCTTCTGACTTTCGGATCATCCTAATAACC
>CAZIIV010000365.1:0-2473 GCA_964539365.1 uncultured Desulfobacteraceae bacterium
CCGGTAACACCGTTGCTCGGTGTCTCAATGCATGGCGGTGCGGTATCCGGCATATCCGGGACTGAATCAAGAATGATTTCGACAAGAGCACCATGGCTGTGCAGACTGACTATTGCGTTGTCAATGTTTTGGATCTTCGGCTGGACGTATGACGCAACGTAATGTTTGATCGCATTTTTCACGTCATCTACATCAAGCGTGATTCTCTGCATCGTGATATTGTCGATCGTGGTTTCCATGTGTTCCTCCCTTCGGTTTTTCAACCAGTTTAAAAAGTTTTTTGGGTGTCGGTATAACCTGGATATGATTTTCATTGCTTTGCCTCAAAGAACTGTTTTTTGTTTGTCAAATACCCTTCAAGATCCTCAAACTCCATTACCTGGCCGGGATCAGCAACCAGGAAGAATAGGTTTTCAAACTTCAAGGCGGTTTGATATTTCTCGATTGCCTCATCCTGTTCAATGATCCGGCTCCGCAGGACATCAACCCGGGATTGGAGGTATTGGATCTCAGCTCGCTTCTCAGGGAGACCGATGAAGAATTGGAAGATACCAAACACGGAGAACATAACGATAAGGACGGACATCAAGAGGAGGCCATGGAGAATTAGTTTCTCGGATCGGGTTAAGGTGTATGAATACATTGGATCGTAATCGTCGATGCTGTCTGTAATCTGCTGGTTGTTGTTCATTTCCTTTGGCCTCCTTTATTACGGTTTGGGTTCCATTTTTGGAATTTGATAATAAAAAATATATGTTTTTGTCATTTCCTATCTATTCCTATATAATTATTTTCATAGGAATAAAAAAACATAATAATTCTAATATACTTCCCATTTTCCCATTAGCCCCATTAACATCCATGTTTTAAAAAAACATATATTAACTAGAAGTAAATTTAGTGTCGGTCGGGTCAGGATATTAGGTTTGTTTTGCGCAAGTAAATTTTGAAAAATTAATGGTATGTTGGGAAATCGCAAAAAATGTAATATTATTAATGTGTTATCCATGTCCATGGGTTTTTTAGTTAGGTAATGTAATAAAATCAACATGTTAAGTAGTGTTTATTCCCATTATTCCCATTACTCCCATTAATTTTTATTAGACTAAAAAAACAAAATGACTTAAATCTGTTCAAATTCGTTCTCAATAAAAACTCGATCATGGTCCCAATCTATGTCTGTTTTTATCGCTTTTTCAAACGAAAATCGGCAATTTTCAAGCGGCGGGAACTCATAATGCCACTTATAAACGTAATTATCAGCCCCATAATCGGTTGTTTTGAGCTTTTTGCGCTCCATTTTCGGACATAATTTACGAATTTCAATCCCAAATTGGATGTTAATTTTGCGATGACGGACACCAATTGTGGAACAAAATTCACAATATTGTGTGTAAAGTATTTCCGATTGTATCAATTCACGCCATTCACAGTCCTTGTCTTGAAGCTGGCCGGATCGTAATTTCTCAAACCAAAACTTCTGAATTGGATTCATAGACTCTAATTTTTGACTGAACATTGCAGCCGTATTGAATATACTGGACACATCTATTTTTGAAGTATCATGCCTTAAAAGATAGTGCAGCATGGCTTCATAACCGCCATTTTTTAGCTCTTTCTTAATGGCATTAAAATATTTTTTATCCTCTTTATGAACGTCTGAAACATCAACCACCATGAACCGGCGCTCTCTCAATCCAGCGGGAACCACCCACTCATTATTAGATGCAAATACAATATTCATACGATTTTTTATCCTAAAAACGTCCTGGCCTTTTGGTTCGATTACAAGATGACTGCCGGTTATCAGGCTCTTAATAACCCCTTCACCGGCCTTGTCGCCTGCCCAAAATCCTTCATCAACGGCAAGTAAGATAACATTCTTAAAATGGTTATTAAAACGTCCGGTTAATTGTGCCTGGTTACTAATTTCAAGATAATGATTGCCAAAAATATATCCAAAACTTTCAAGAAAAAAGGTTTTGCCGGTCCCCTGATCTCCACGCAACACAAGAGATGTTTCTGGCCGTTTTCCACCACCTAAATTCTGAACAATTTTTGCCATCCAGGTTATAATCCATTCATATATTTTTGTATTTCCATCAGCTATAACCTTATAAATATGACTACTAAATAGTTCCCAGCTGCCTTCTTTTGGTTCAACGGCAAATCCTTTCCATAGATTATAACAATTTGGTATTTCCTGTTGAGGAGCAAAAACGATATCTTCATATTGACGCCTGTCAGGAGATTTAATCCAGTCAGTAACAATATTAACAAACTTTCGCTGTCCCTTAATACCATTTCCCGACTCTGGATTTGGTATTAAACGATTCGCGTATTTCATATGTAAATCTTTGAGAGATGAAAATGATATAGTCGGCCTGTTGGAGTCTCGATCAATATCTTCATTTAAAATCTGTGTTTTTCCGGCAATGGTTATTACGGCATGGCGCTTGTTTAAAAAACTGAT
>CAZIIV010000366.1:0-2462 GCA_964539365.1 uncultured Desulfobacteraceae bacterium
TGAATTTGAACTTTTTACGAAACCGTCTAAATCGGACTTTTTACGAGTTCATCAACCTTAAATAAAAATTTATATACAGAAATTCTGCACATTGTCAGAATAAAGGTACCTCTCAGCATGTCCGGGGTTCGGATAACCGGAGGACAAAAAAATGCCTGGGCCGCATTAGTGGGAGGCTACATTTTCTCGCACAAGTTATCGGGTTACGACCCAGGCTGTAAAAATATTTCGTATTTTGAACGTCTGGTAACAGAATTAAAACGACTAATCAAGCTTTTTTTTAAAAAAAGTGAAAAATATTTTTTTTGGTTACGGTCTATTGGCGTTCCTAATGTATTTTTGTGCCTTTGCTTTTAAAAATAAATTATATATACCCATGAGGATTCCTTCCGGCAGAAATACGAGCACCAGGCAGAGAAAAACACCATATGCAATGGTGTGATACTGTTTTGCAATGTGGAGTGCTTCGGAAATACAGGTAAGCACTCCGGCACCTAAGAGCGACCCCCAAAGACTTCCCATCCCGCCGACAATAACCATGGTTACGACCTGGATAGAATAATAGAAATCGTAAGAACCGGGGCTGATAAATGTAATGTAGTGAGCATAAAGGCTTCCGGAGACGGATGCGAACATGGCGCTTAAGACAAAAACCTTTACTTTATAATCGGCGGTATTAACTCCCAGAGAGCTTGCAGCCACTTCACTGCCGGATATGGCGCGTAACGCTCTGCCCACCCTGGAGTTCAGTAGATTTCGGGCCGCCAGCATGAACAAAAAAACAAAGGCCCAGATCAGGTAAAAATTTTTCAAATCATTATCAAACGTTAATTGGCCCATAGTGAGTGGCGGTATTCCCATCAAACCGTCGTGCCCGCCGGTGAACTGATCGAACTCACCCATGAGCATATTAATAATAATACCGAATCCCAGAGTGGCCATTACCAGATAATGTCCCCGGAGCTTTAAGGACGGATATCCGATCAGATATGCAACAACTCCCGTGGCCAGCATTCCCACCAGCATGGCCGGCCACAAAGGGAATCCGTAGTTCACGGTCAGTATTCCCGAAAAGTAGGATCCCAGGCCATAAAACGCAGCATGGCCCAATGAAATCTGTCCGGCAAATCCTATCAATAGGTTCAGCCCCACAACCACAATGGTATTGAGACCGATCACATTCAGAACAATGAAATAATATTTGCTTTCCACAAACAGCGGAAGAAGAATAATAGTAACCGCCAGTGCTCCGAAAGCGAGAAGGTCTTTTTGCTTCAACAGAGTGTTCATTGTTTATGAAAAATTTACTCTAAACTCTTTCCGCTTCCCCGTACCCCATGATTCCCGTAGGTTTCAGAAAAAGAACCAAAAGTAGGACGAAAAATGCGATGGCGTCTTTATATTGAGAGGATACCAGACCCGCACCCAGTGATTCCAAAAGACCCAGGATTATACCACCCAGTATTGCACCTGCGAAGTTTCCGTATCCGCCGAGAATGGCCGCGGCAAACCCCTTCAATCCCAACATGATTCCCGTGTCATAGGACGTAGTGGAAATCGGCGCTATTATTATCCCGGCTACCGCACCCAGGGCGCCGCTGAAGGCAAAGGAAAAAAGGGTGATGCGATTCACCGAAATGCCCACCAAGGCAGCCGCTCTTCGATTTACCGCTGTTGCCCGCATGGCCTTTCCCATTAATGTTTTTTTAAAAAAATAATGAAGTATCAGCATGACCAGCACGGTAATCGCAAATATCCAGATATGCTGGGGCACTATGGTAGCCCCTCCCAGGAGATGGATCGGGTCTTCGCCGGAGAAGGCGGGAACACCCACATTGTCGGTCCCCCAGACCTCCTGGGCGGTTCCCCGAAGAACTTCTGACAGCCCGATTGTCAAAAAAATAAGAACGATGATCTCTTTTGACCGGGCATGTCGTATGGGTCCTATCTCTATGAGGGCTCCGATGAGGGCAACCCCGATCGTGGATATAAAAAAGGAAATAATCAGCTTAACCTTGAGAAGAACCACCAGGGTATACATAAACATGCCGCCAAGGGATATGAATTCACACTGCGCAAAATTGACAATCCCGGTGGCATTATGGATAATATTAAACCCCATGGCCACAATGGCGTAAATAGCACCAATGGTCAAACCGGTAACGATATACTGCGCGATTTGTTGTGAAAAATCCATAAATATCAACCTGTACGCTTCCCTCCCGCAGGGCAAACCCATTTGAACCCAGTATAGGGAGAACGCTTCACGACGGCGTGTATCTCTTTACAACCGACTGAAACTTGTACTTAAGCACCCGTAAGCCCGAGCCGCGCCAGAGGTGTTAAGAACAATTCGTTGCTGAATTATCATATTGATTTTTTAAGTTATCCTTTCATTCGGCTCGGACTAACGCGTGCTAAAGCCCTTCAAACAGTCAGTCGGTTTCCAAGAGAAACACGCC
>CAZIIV010000367.1:0-2462 GCA_964539365.1 uncultured Desulfobacteraceae bacterium
AAAAACAAAAGGAAACGCGCAATTTCAATTCCTCTTTTCATTTTTCACAATCTTCCTCGCAAAGCGAGGCAGTGTGGCAGAGAAACCAATAATCCAATGGACGTACCCGATTTCCCCGTCCCCCCATTACGTTACGGGGTACGGCAGGAATGACGGTTTTTTTAATTGCCGGGTTAATAACTTGCATTTTATGTTATTTATTTGATATATAAATTATTAAGATCTAAAAGCCATGTTAGAATGAGAGTCTCGATGCAAGTATTGATAAAAAATGCATATATTCAATATGTTAATTCATGGGAGATAGGATTGTGCAAATAAAGGAAAGAATATATAAGGAAATTGATAAATTGCCGGTAGATCAGTTGACATTGTTGTATGAGCAGATAAATACAATGAAAAAGACGGATCCCCTTAAATACAAAACAAAAAGTCAATACACACTTAAAGAAGTTCACGATAAAGTAAGTACTTCCAAAGGGTTATGGTCTGAAAACGTAATCAAAGACAGGGAAGATCGGATATGAGCTTTTTCATCGACACTTCTTCGATAGTTAAAATTTATCATAAGGAGAAAAATTCTCAGAAGGTTATTGATTTATATAATTCCAATGAGGCAATTTATATTTCTGAATTGGCAAAAATTGAGTTTGTTTCAACATATTGGAACAAAATATGGTTTAAGAACTCTTGATAGCTTACAGCTTGCCTTCTTTTTAACCTATTGTGAAGACGATGATATATTCGTTTGTTCAGACAAACAACTTTCTAATATTGTTGAAAATAAGGGATATAAAATATTTTTATCATGATAGAATTCTATCCATTCTGTGGCTGGGGGTCGGGCCACGGGAACATCTTGATATAACGGATAAAACGCTTTAATCTCACGTCGAATAATGCCTTAAACGGCCATTTTTAGGGGCAAAAATACACCTTTAACGAGTTGGTTAAATGGTTAAGTGGAAGGAAAAGATTCAATCCCACTGCCATCTGCCGGAGCTATCCCAGTTTCATCTACCGGAGCTATCCCGGTTGAACACCCGGAGGGTGCCCGGTTCAACAGGACAGGCCCCGGTTGAACACCCGGAGGGTGCCCGGTTCAACTGGGCGAGCGGGGAAGGCTTGGAAGGGACCCGGTTCAGGGATGGCGCAGGGCGGGAGTTGAAGCTTTTTTCAAGGCGTTAATGCTTGATAAATTGATATCCTTGGGATTATTTTGAGCTTTGAGTCTATTGAGCACTTCCTGGAAAAACAAGGGGGTCAGGTCCCGGTTAAATATGCTCCGCATTTAACAGGATAAATCTTCATTCTTGACAGATTTATAAGTTTTTCCGATCTGACAAAAAACTGGGGGTAGATGGCAGCCGTAAATATGGCGTTACATTTAACAGGGCAGGTAAACGCACACAGCCAGACACAGACAAAGATTAAATTTCAATAAATAAACCTTCGGTCGAGATGTCTTGAAAATCCAAACTCTGGGACCAATAGGATTTCTTGACAAAGCAAGTAAAATCGTTATGATGATTCCATAAGAAGAAAATATTCTTACGGAAGGCAACAAAGTAAATAAGTTTTGTTGCGTGAGTTCAGCTTTGCGGCTTCACGTCACAAAATCTTATGTGGCGCCAGTTGACTTGAAGGCTGATTGTGTATATATAAATAATATATACGAAAAGCAGGGGGTGATACGATGGAAACAGCAAAATTATTTCAAAATGGGAATTCTCAAGCGGTAAGGCTTCCCAAGGAATTTAGAATTCCTGGCACTGAAGTGAAGATATACAAAAGGGGAAACCAGGTGATACTGGAGCCAATAGATGCGACATGGGACTCATTGTTCGAGTCGCTCTATGAATTTCCGGATGACTTTCTGAAAGACGGGAGGAATCAACCCGCTATGCAGGAAAGAGATTCTTTCTGATGCAATTTCTCTTTGATACCGATATTTGCATATATCTAATAAAAGAACGCCCACCTGCGGTTCTTGAACGATTTCGGCGCCATTCACCCAAGGATTGTGCGATCTCCACGATTACATTTTTCGAGCTTCAATATGGGGTTGAAAAGAGTCAATACCGGCAGCGTTCCGAGGCAGCCCTGGCCAAGTTCATTTTGCCCTTGAACCTTATTGACCTCGACATTCCAGCTGCGCGAGAAGCCGCAGCTATTCGGGCGGAACTAGAAAAAATGGTATGCTGATCGGTCCTTATGATCTTCTAATTGCGGGTCTTGCCCGATCGCGCGATATGATCCTGGTGACCAACAATACAGAAGAATTCGAGAGAGTTGCTCATCTGCATCTGGAAAACTGGGCGCACTGATGCGGCACATAAACACGCTTACCGATTTCGAATCTTGGGGACGTCCATTGGAATATTGGTTGATAACTGATTGCGGGCTTCGCCGGTGGAGGTTTGAGGCAGGCGGATCTATGGACTATGGGGGCACGATATTTA
>CAZIIV010000368.1:0-2418 GCA_964539365.1 uncultured Desulfobacteraceae bacterium
CCGCCGCCGGCGGAGCCGGATTAATCAAACAAGAAACTTGAAGTTTCATACAAGGTGTCAGGGGTAGGGTTTCAGGTGTCAGGTTTCAGGTGTCAGGGGTAAGAAACAAGTTAGTTCGCTTTGCTCACAATTGGAATAGTAGAATAATGGAGTAATGGGTTTTAAGGAATTTTTTAAAATTAAAACGGTTTATTTCCGCCTCTATCCCCAATATTCCAGCATTCCAATATTCCATTCTTCCATTCTGATGGCATAAACAGGTTGCCATTAATAAACCTGTATTCTCAAGATGTTGTAGAATTTCCGAGTCAACGAATTAGCTGGTACCTGAAACCTGACACCTGAAACCAAAAAGTCTTGGATAGCAATTAACAAACTGGTAATGCACCCATGGTAATCAGACATTGAGAATCAGGGTGCCGCGGGCGCCTTTTTTAGGAAGATTTCCCAATTTTATTTCCCCGTTATGAATCATGAGCAGATTATCAAAAATATTAAGGCCTGCAAGGCCCTGGCGGTCAACTACACTGACGGATTCTCTCGGGGCTCCGTGAGAAGTTTAATTCCTTCAAGCACTTGATAAAAGCGTTCCCGGGATAAAGCCCCTATTTTTTCTGATAAGTCGCTTTTATTCACAGTGAAGATTTGAGAAATGTTTACAACACTTTTCTTGAGCAGGTTCGCCTCACCTTTGTTCAACAAAACATTCCCAGGTGCCTTTGCTCGTTTAAGGTTGGACGTCAAAGCACAAACAACTACTGTGTTGATACGGCTTTGATTGAAAAGGTTGTTTTGAATTACAATATGAGGATGCCGATATCCAGGCTCAGAGGCTGAAGGCTCCTTCAGGTCGACCCAGAATATATCGCCTTGCTTGATCACCATTGGTCCTTCATCATTTTTAGATGCCGGGAACGCCTCATAAGCTTAAGGGATTCATCTATTTCATCCGGAATGTCATCGTATGCATCATTAATAGCTTCGAGCAACTTCTGATTTTTATGGCGTTGTAAAAATTCTTGTGCAGCCAATGCAAAAATACGGCTGCGAGAAGTTTTCAATTCATGAGCCAAATCGTCTACTTGCTCAAATAGTGGCTTTTCAATTGATATTGCAGTCTTTATATTCGCCATGAGTTATACCTCCAAATTGAAAATCAGTATAACCTATAGTATAATTGAGGTCAATATTTTTCCACCAAAATGACGGTACCAGATCTCTCATTAAACACATTATGGCTTAAAATAAGAACAGGGCGTAAGCCGCCCTGTTCGCTACCAATGACTGGATTTAAATCTGCCCAGTGTATGTCGCCCCTTAATATTCTGGCCATTCTTCCAACTCCGATGAGAAGCCTTCCTCCGCTAAGGATTGTTCGAAATCTGGGTCAAGCTTGGCGCACTCCTGGGCAAACGGTTAAGCTAAACGGCCGGGCGGATTTTAGCTGAGGCCCAGTCCGATAGCACGGACATTTGTTTGCGGAAAAACTGCCAAAGTGACACGGCCCGCCCGGTCCCTCTTAAGCGCCTGGTTCGGAGGCCTTCATCTTTAGTGCCATCGCTTTTTTACTAATTTCTTCAATAGATAAATCTTCATCCAATCCTTGCCGCCATTTTGTATAGTCAAAAGGCTCTCTTTGAATAAGGGCAATAAATCGTTCAGCTTCAATGTCACCAAGATGTTCTGTTAAGATTTGAAGACCTCTTATTCTGATTTCAGTATCGGTAATCATGATAACACCTCCTTTATGAAGGAAATTGGATCAGTAACATGGATATCACTTATCTGGTTGTTTCTTTTTAAAACCTTGTCATCAGTTGTCAAAAAATGATCACATTTAGATTGGATAGCACACGAAATATGCAATGAAACAATTTTTTGAAGTCCCATCTGGTTGAGGTAATTGGCTATCTTGAGTAATTCCGCGCTTTCGTCAATATATTGAAAGGCATATTTCCTCCAACCGTTAATCCTAATTTTTCGTTCTTGAAAGGGATTTTTGCTGTTTTCATAATCCAATATATAAGACCATGATAGTTTAAAGTTGATGAACTCGCAAAAAGTCATAAAATACCGTTTTCCGTCATTCCGGCGAAAGCCGGAATCCAGTCTTTTCAATCAGTTGCAGAGCACATGGACTCCTCCCGGACTCGATCCGGGATCTACCGGAGTGACGACTTTTTGCGAGTTCATCAAAGTTGCCGGCTCGAATTTCTTCTTGAATTTTCAATTTCGCTTCGGATTCCAGCCTTATTCGGAGTTGTGACTGGTCATCGAAGGGGCGGTTGAAACAACAATTGTCCAAATATAGTTTCATATTTTCTATCCAATTTGCGACAAGTCGTTAGTCGCCGAACGGAGGCATAACCTGCTGGGGTTGAGCGTCAGCGAAATCCCAGTCACGGTTCATGCCATGGT
>CAZIIV010000369.1:0-2407 GCA_964539365.1 uncultured Desulfobacteraceae bacterium
CCTTCTCGAAGAAATTCAGGGTTGGAAACAACATCAAACTCAATCTTTTTTTGCTGGTGTTTCTTTATTATCTTTTCCACAAGATCGGCGGTTCCCACAGGCACTGTACTTTTGTTAACAACAAGCTTGTAATCATCCATATACCGGCCTATGGTTTTTGCAACCTCCTCAACCGCTGTCAGATCCGCTTCTTTATGCTCATTGGTCGGCGTATTAACGCAGATAAATATTATTTCAGATTTCTGTATTGCTTCTACGGCATCTGTGGTAAATTTCAGCCTGCTTGTTTTAAGATTTCTTTTGTATATCTCTTCCAGACCGGGTTCATATATGGGCATTCCCCCATCTGCAATCAGATCTATCTTTGCCTTATCAATATCATAGCAGATGACATCATTGCCAAGGTTTGCAAACCCGGTTCCCGTTACCAGTCCGACATAACCGGTTCCTACGACTGTCAGTTTCATTTATACCCCTTCAAAAAATTTTTAGCCACAAAGACACAAAGACACCAAGCATTATTTTTTAAACTACTCTTGATAAAGACCTGAGTTGGGGTGTAAATCAAGACTGTTGTTTGCTAAGATTGCCATGGCTATTTGGTTTCAGGTGTCAGGTGTCAGGCGTCAATAGACAAGGATCAGCATTTACCAACGACCTTGATTTACACCCCCTGAGTTGTTATGCAAAAAAATTCATTCCTTGTGCCTTCGTGTCTTCGTGGCGATAAAAAACTACTCATAACCATAGTACTCCTTAAACCAGTCAATAAAACGTCTGATGCCCGTTTCGATGGGAGTACTGGGTTTAAAACTCACATCTTTAATCAAATCATCAATATCCGCATATGTTGCAATTACGTCTCCCGGCTGAAGATCTAAAAATTCTTTCTTCGCATCACGACCGAGCACTTTTTCAATTATTGATATAAATTCCATGAGTTCAACCGGATTGTTGTTTCCGATGTTATAAATTTTATATCGGGTATATGATGTTCCGGGATCCGGGTCATTCCCGTTCCAAGTCGGGTTCTGTTCGGGAATCCTGCCCATCACCCTCACAACCCCTTCTATGATATCATCGATATAGGTAAAATCCCGTTTCATTTTGCCGTGATTGAATACTTTGACAGGGTTTTGTTCCAGAATCGCCCGGGTAAAGAGAAACAGGGCCATATCCGGACGTCCCCATGGGCCGTAGACCGTAAAAAACCTGAGACCCGTGCAGGCAAGCCCGAACAGATGACTGTATGTATGGGCCATGAGTTCATTTGCTTTTTTTGACGCCGCATACAGGGATACGGGATGATCCACATTGTGGTGAACGGAAAAAGGCATCTTTGTGTTGGCGCCATAAACAGAGCTGGAAGACGCAAAAACCAGATGCCGGATGTGGCCGTGCCTGCAGCATTCAAGGAGATTGACAAAACCCACAATGTTCGCATCCACATAGGCTCGGGGATTTTCCAATGAATACCTGACACCGGCCTGGGCGGCAAGATTTACCACAACATCAAACTGACTGCTTTTAAAAATATTCTCCAGGCTCTTTTTGTCGGCAATGTCTATTTTAACAAAAGAAAATTTCTCAAACGGCATCAATCTTTCAAGACGGGCTTCTTTAAGACTGACATCATAATATGAATTCATATTATCTATCCCCGTAACCGTACAGCCGTCTTTTAAAAGTCGCCGAGTGAGGTGATATCCGATAAAACCGGCGGCTCCGGTAACCAGGACATTGTTAATTTTTATTTTTTTATAATGGGACACAGATTTTCACAGATTTTCACAGATTATTATTTTCTTAAATTATCAAAGACTTTACGTTTAATCTCCGGCTTGGGACCAAAATTTAGCAAAAGACCAACTTCTTTATCTGTAGCCTTAAGATAATTTATTTGAATTATTTTTTCTGTTAACTCTTTATATTTAGAATCTTTATAATCTGTGTTCATCTGCGTTCATCTGTGTCCAATTTTAAGTGTTCATTCGTGGTTAGATAATATTCAAAGGTTTCTTCAAGGCCTTTTTCATTGGAAAGACGGCCTGTTGAAAGGTTGTCAAGCACCGTCACTTCGCATCCTTCCGAAAGCAAGCCGTCGACAAGATGAGAGCCGATAAACCCTGCTCCACCCGTAACAAGTGCTCTTTTAAGTTTTAGATTCATTGTCTTAATCAGTTTGCCCGTTTGCCCGTTTGCCCGTTTCCCGACGGGCTAACCTGTCAACAAGCCAACTATTTTCGGGCTCAACGGGATAACGGGTCAACCGGCCAACCTTTTTGTACAGCTCCGCCTTCTCAATCACATCAGGAGATGCGTTACAACTAGTTGTTTTTATATTGTATTCGTTCAATAACTATAGTTGAAACCGCACAAGTTGAAAGTGTCTAAAGTGATCTAAAGT
>CAZIIV010000370.1:0-2388 GCA_964539365.1 uncultured Desulfobacteraceae bacterium
ATAATGTTTGGAGACTGACATAAAATCAGTCTCCAAACTTTTAATTTATTAGAACCATTTTTGGAAATCGGCTTAATGTTTATTATTTTTAGTTTGTTTATAAAATTGGCTTTAGCACCTTTTCATGTGTGGTCATTAGATGTCTATGAAGGATCTCCAACAATTTCAACTTTTTTTTTTGCGGTGATCAGTAAATTAAGTTTTTTTGTTTTTTTAGTGCGAATTAGTTATATTGCAGTTTTTAAGTACTATGAAGTATGGCAATTCTACGGTATTGTTATTGCTCTTTTTAGTGTATTTGTAGGTTCATTTGGGGGTTTGCGTCAAAGGAAGTTAAAGACTCTTTTGGCATATAGTTCTGTAAGTCATATGGGGTATGCTTTGTTAGCTTTTAGTGCGGGAACTCGCTTTGGTGCAGAAATGCTCTTATTTTATTTGGTGATTTACATGCTTTCAGGTTTAAGTGTTTGGTTTGTGATTCTTGCAACTCGAATTAGTAGAAAGCGCTATACAGATAAATTTAGTAAAGAACTTGGTGATTTAGCTTTACTTAGAAAGTCCAACCCAGCTTTAGCGTTATCTTTAACTTTAGTAATGTTTTCTATTGCGGGTATTCCTCCATTAGTTGGTTTTTTTGCTAAAATGGGAATTTTTCTAGCAGTATTACATGCTAAGTATTATTTTGTAGCATTGCTTGCGATTTTATGTAGCGTTGTTTCGACTTTCTATTATATTAGGATTATTAAAATTTTATATTTTGAAAACCTTTTGGTAGGTCAACTTTATTATCCTTTAATAAGCTCTAAAACCATTTTATTTAGTATCTTAATTTTTTCTTTATTGTTTTTATTTGTAAATCCAACACTTTTATATTTAACAGTTTATAAAGCTATTCTATGTAGTTTTATAGGAGATATGATTTTGTAGTCAATTACTCTTTTACAAATAATATTTTGGTGAAATAGTTCAGTTGGTTAGAATGTTGGAATCATAATCCAAGTGTCAGGGGTTCGAGTCCCTTTTTCACTAAAATTTAGCATTCTTAGCTCAGTTGGATAGAGCAACAGTTTTCTAAACTGATGGTCATAGGTTCAAATCCTATAGAGTGTATGCTTAATTATGTTATTTACTCAAAATTTACTAATTTATATATTAATGTTTCCAATTATTGGAATTTTATTACTATTAATAGTTCCATCACGTGAAACACGATTATTAAAATTTATAGCATTAAACTCAACATGTTTTTCTTTCATGGGGTCCTTACTGTTATGGGCTAGTTTCAGTAAGTCTGTAGCATTTTTTCAATTTTTGGCTAAACTAAGCTGGTTCCCACTGTTAACTTTAAATTTTACATTAGGCGTGGACGGAATTTCTTTATTTTTTATTCTTTTAACAACTTTATTAATTCCTTTATGTATTCTTGCAAGTTGGAATAGTATAGGACATAGTTTAAATGAATTTTTAATTGCCTTTTTGTTTCTTGATTTTTTATTAATTGGAGTCTTCTGTATACTAGATTTATTATTTTTTTATATTTTTTTTGAGAGCGTGCTCTTACCAATGTTTCTAATTGTAGGAATTTGGGGCTCTCGAGAACGAAAAATTTTGGCTGCTTATTATTTTTTTTTATACACTTTACTTGGATCAGTTGTTCTGTTACTAGCAACATTATATATTTTAGAGCAAGTTGGTACAACCGATTATGAAGTATTGCTGACTTTTTCTTTTTCTGAAGTTGAGCAAAAATTTCTTTGGTTTGCTTTTTTTTTATCGTTTGCTAGTAAAGTTCCAATGGTTCCAGCGCATCTTTGGTTGCCTGAAGCACATGTTGAAGCCCCAACTGCTGGATCTGTAATCCTAGCAGGAATCTTATTAAAGCTAGGAACTTATGGGTTTATTCGATTCTCTCTTCCTTTGTTTCCACAAGCATCATTTTTTTTTGCTCCTTTGGTATATACTATTTCAGCAATTGGAATAGTATATACATCTTTTACCGCTATTCGTCAAACTGATTTTAAACGAATAATTGCCTATACTTCTATTGCACACATGAATTTAGTAATGTTAGGAATTTTCAGTTTTAATAATGTTGGCATTGAAGGGGCTATCTTTCAAAGTTTAAGTCACGGTTTTGTTGCTAGCTCTTTATTTTTAATAATTGGAATTGTATATGATAGATATAGAACACGGCTTGTTCAATACTATGGTGGTTTGGCATCTATAATGCCTATTTATGTGTTTATTTTTTTATTTTTTACTATGGCTAATATGGGTCTTCCGGGTACTAGCAGTTTTGTTGGAGAATTTTTGATACTGACAGGGTCATTTAAAGTTAATACTAGTATAACTTTTTTAGGAGCGACAGGAATGGTTATAGGAGGTGCT
>CAZIIV010000371.1:0-2385 GCA_964539365.1 uncultured Desulfobacteraceae bacterium
TGTAATCCATCGTTCCAACGAAAGGAAGAAGAGCAATTGTACGTGCACGTTTGATTGCGTGAGTCAGGGCACGCTGGTGTTTTGTACATGTTCCGGATATACGCCTTGGAATGATCTTGCCACGTTCCGTTATAAAATACCGAAGTGATTTTATATCCTTGTAATCTATAACCAGACTGGTGTCAGCACAGAAACGACACACTTTGCGACGATGAAATACTCTCTTCTTTCTGTTTCCGCCAATTCTTTTTTTCCTGCGGACAAAAGGTGTGGCCATTTTATATCTCCTCTACATGACTTGCGGATGATGTGGTTTCGTTTTTTACAGCCTCATATTTCAGAGCATCGGAAGGTGTTGTGTCGGCCGTAGATTCATTATGCCGGACGGCATCGGATTTATCGCCTTGTTCGGTTTGGACTTTCTCGGCTTCCATCCTGGCGATTTCCTGTTTTACACTTTCAATATCAACGTCTTTTTCGAGCAAAACCGTCATATATTTAAGTATCCGATCATCAATCCGAAAAAATCGCTCAATTTCATTTACAAGTGTTCCGCTTCCGCAGTAATCTAAACGAACATAATACCCACGTGACTTCTTCTTGATTTCATAGGCGAGTTTTCTGTCGCCCCATTCGTCGACCACAACAACCAGACCATTATGTTGAACAAAAAGATCTTTTAATCTTTCAATAAGGGGAGCGCGCCCTTCTTCAGAAAGATCGGGGTCGATAATAAAAATTGTTTCGTACCGTCTCATGTAACCTCCTTTTGGATATAAAGCCCTGACCAGAGCACAGAGCAAGGGGTAGTGAATAAAAACCCTATATTTAAGTTAGAAAAAACAGAATGTCAACCAATATTCCTTGAATGAAGTGCGGCTATTTGTTTCCGGGTGTCAGGTTTCAGGTGTCAGGTGTCAGCATAAAGGTTTCAGGTGTCAGGTTTCAGGTGTCAGTGTTCAGGGTTCAGGAAGCATGTTGAGTAATAGATGCAACAATTTGAACATCGAACGGGTTAAAAGACGAACATCCAACATCGAACGTTCAACGTCGAACGTCCAATGTGGAAGGCGCTTCGCTTTGTTTTTATTATAAACGGCAGAATACATTATTCGACGTTCGATGTTCGATGTTCAATGTTCAACGTTCATCTTTTAAATGCGTTCAATGTTCGACCTTCATCTTTAGGTCGGCAGCCCTGAATTTATGCTTGACATCCAAATAAGAATGAATATAAATATTTTCGCTTATGGATCTTGAACTTGTAAAAAGAGTCGGTATCGCCGCCGCTTATAAAGCCCAGAGCGTGCTTTTGTCCCATTATAGCGGAGGGAAATCCAAAATCGATAAAAAGGGTCCCATTGATCTTGTTACGCAAGCGGATACCGAATCCGAAAAGACAATCATAGGAACAATTAAAAACGCCTTTCCTGATCACACTGTCCTGGCGGAAGAAAGCGGTCTGAACAAAGGCGAATCCGATCATAGATGGATTGTCGATCCTCTGGATGGTACGACAAACTTTGCCCATCGCCTCAGTCTTTTCTCTATCTCCATAGCTTTTGCCTTAAGCGGTGATACAGTTGTTGCTATTGTCTTAAGCCCGATAACCGGAGAACTTTTTACTGCCGTAAAAGGCAACGGCGCCGAACTCAATGGCAGCCCCATCAACGTCTCTACCGCTCAAACAGTTTCGGAAAGTTTACTGGTCACCGGGTTCCCTTATGATTTAATAGACAGCTTCAACCCTCTAATGACGCGTTTTTCAAACTGCTTGAAAGCCTCTCAGGGAGTCCGCAGACTCGGATCGGCCGCCATTGACCTTTGTTTTGTAGCCTGTGGGCGATTTGACGGATTCTGGGAACAAAATTTAAAGCCTTGGGACACCGCTGCCGGTGAACTGATCGCAAGAGAAGCAGGAGCGACCGTAACAGATTTTTCAAACAAACCGTTCGATATTTACAAAAATGAAATTCTTGCAACCAACGGTAACGTTCATAAGGAAATGCTTTTATTGTTGGCACTAAAGGATATGGAATGAAAAAGGAATTAATGAATAAAATCTCTTATGACAATCATCTTGGATGTTTCGGAAATTTCAATATTGAGGATCCGATCTGCAAAAAGTTCTGTGCGTTACGGCTGCGGTGTGCCATCGATCGCAATAAAAATACCCGGATGGAGCTGTTGGAGGATTTGATATCTTCAAGCGAAATGTTTATGAAAATACAGTGACTTTAGTTTTTCAAAAAGGTTCAGCCACCAAGACACGAAGACACCAAAGTTTATTTTACAATGATAGTTCTTTAAAAGTTTAAAGTTTAAAGTGCCTAAAGTGATCTAAAGTACAAAAAATGTTGCGCCCGTCAGCCCGTTATGCCAGTT
>CAZIIV010000372.1:0-2370 GCA_964539365.1 uncultured Desulfobacteraceae bacterium
CAGCGATCCTTAAACAACCCGGAAAATTGGAAATAAGAGAGGTACGAACTCCGGACTGCCCGCCCGGCGGAATACTGGTAAAAGTTAAAGCGTGCGGAATTTGCTCTTCCGATGCAAAGATGGTGACGAGCGGACATCGGGCACTGAACTATCCCAGGATCCTTGGCCATGAAATTGCGGGCATCATAAGTGAAAGCCGAAACCTTCAGTTTAAACCCGGAGACAGGGTTCAGGTGGCTCCCGGACTTCGATGCGGTGAGTGTCTCGCCTGCCGGCGTGGCCTGGATAACCAGTGCGAGCACCGTGAAATATTGGGATTTTCATATGACGGTGGTTTTGCCCAGTATATAAGCATTCCATTGAGCGGTCCGATTATCGGTGCGCTGACACTTCTTCCCGAAAATGTCTCTTTTGAAGAGGCCTCATTAGGCGAACCCCTTGCCTGTTGTATCAATGCGCAGGAAAAAGCCGGTATCCTCTCTCATGATACGGTTTTAATTATCGGTGCAGGTCCGCTGGGCCTTCTTCATGCGTTGGTGGCCAAGTCCAGGAAGGCTGAAACCGTCATCATCAGTGAACCCTCGGAGCACCGCAGGACAACCGCCCAACATATTTGGGCGGATTACGTCATAAATCCGTTAGAGGAAAATCTCTACCAATCTGTGCTGGAAATTACGGAAGGTAAAGGCGCGGATGTCGTCATCTTTGCCTGCTCCCGGGTTGCACTGGATCAGACAGTGATAAATTTGCTGGCCCCTTGCGGGCGGGTATCGATTTTCAGCGGTACATTCCCCCCAATCTCTCAACTGCGATTGGATTCCAATACAATCCATTACAAGGAACTTGCCATCTCAGGAGCATATGGATGCACGGCTCGGCAAAATAAAGAGGCGATCAAATTGATGGCATCGAACATGTGGGCATCCTACAAGTTTGCGATTCACAGCTTTACTCTGGAAACCCTTGAACAAGGAATAGAGAACACAAAAACCAACAGGGTTTTAAAATCCATTTTGGAGATACCTAATGAAAGATAAAATCAAAAACTTCGGAAATTCAATCGATCTTCTGATTGCAGGAGAAAATCTCACACGGGAACAAACCAGAGATCTTTTTTCGGAAATTCTCTTAGGAGAGCAGTCAGAAATTCATCAGGGAGCATTTCTTGCCGCCATTACGGCCAAAGGCCCCGAACCGGGAGAAATCGCAGGTGCATGGCAGGCCATTTACGAACTGGATACGGTAAAAGTATCACCGGATACCGGAAAGTCCCTTGTGGACAACTGCGGTACCGGGATGGACAGTTTCAAAACCTTCAACATCAGCACATGTGCTGCCATCGTTGCTGCGGCCGGCGGTACGTGTCTTGCCAGGCATGGCGCGAGAGCGATTACATCCCGGTGCGGAACCGTTGATCTCTGCGAAACGCTCGGGATCGATGTGGAGTGTCCGTCCGAAACGGTTAAGGAAAGTATTGAAAAGACGGGAATCGGACTTTTTAACGGAATGAGTTCCAATACCCATCCGCAGGCATTGTTCAGGATCTTGTCCCGGATGAGTTTTGGCAGCATATTGAATATTGCGGCATCTCTTTCAAATCCGGCAAATCCAACCTTGGGCGTCAGAGGTGTCTATGCAAAAGAAATGATCGGTCCGGTGATTCAAAGCATGAAAGAAATCGGCTTTAAAAGAGCCCTGGCATTTCATGGTACCTCGGGCAACGGAATCGAGGGAATAGACGAGCTGTCTCCGGTGGGAAAAAGTTATGTTGCAGAGTTGGAACCGGACGGCAACATCGTGCATTATACCGTGGATCCCAACGCTTTGGGTCTGATGAATACAATCACATTGAAAGACATTTCGGCGACAAACGATCCGCGGGAAGAAGCCTGCAGGCTTTTAAGGCTGTTCACAGGCATAGACAAAGGCCCGTTGTACGAAACTATTTGCCTGAATACGGCACCTATTTTCTATGTAACGAAACAAGTGGATACGCTACGGAGAGGGATAGAGAAAGCTCGTGACGTCATCGATTCCGGACAGGCAATGGATAAATTGTGGCAATGGGTGCAGACCCAGAATCGAAACCCGCATGCCGGGAAAGAAAATCTTAAAACCCTTCTGGAAAAGATTTAAGAGCATCGTCAACACGTTATGATGATTTCGGTAAAATATAAAAAAGAGGGTATCAATGGTCTCAAAAAAAATTAGTATAAAGGAAATTATTGAAAGAATTGTTCCGGTTGACCACGAGTGGATCGAAAAGGCAAAAGAGCGAACCGGTCAACTGGTTATGCCAACCAGAGCTATGGGAAGGCTTCATGAGATATCGGAACGGTTATGCGGAATACAGAAAACTCTCAAGCCGAA
>CAZIIV010000373.1:0-2365 GCA_964539365.1 uncultured Desulfobacteraceae bacterium
GTAACATTTTAGCTCTTTGAAAAATAATTTAAAAAATTTGAAAAAAAAGCTGGCGTCAGAAAATAGTTTATAGTATGTAGTTCTCTATGCCAAGGAGAACTGCATGGAGCCAATCATTTTTCGCTATCGTTCCCGGGAACTGACATCCCTGGATATAAAATTTATTCGGTCAGCTATTTCTGCCCATTTCAGCCGGGGGAGAAGCTATATCTCCCGTGTACTATGCCGCCAATGGAATTGGGTCCAGCCCAATGGCAAACTCAAAGAATATGCCGCTCGTGACTTGCTTCTGCGCCTGGAAGAAAAGGGCTTTATCAAGCTGCCGCCAAGGCTGAGGCCGAAAAACAATTTAAAACACAAATCGTTTGATCAAATCCCGTTATTCATTAAACGGCGGCTCGACGGCTCCATCGGCGATTTGCCAAAACTAAGGATCCGGCTTGTCAAGCCAGGTGAAGATTATTTATGGAACTATCTGATCCACCATTATCATTACCTGGGTCTTTCCAGGCTAGTTGGCGAACATCTGAGATACCTGGCCTGGATAGACGGTCAGGTAGTAGCCTGCCTGGGCTGGGCCAGCGCAGCCTGGAAAATTAAAAGCCGTGATGAGTTTGTCGGCTGGAATGAATCTACCAAGCGCAAAAAGCTTCATCTGATCGCTAACAATACTCGTTTTCTGATTCTGCCCTGGATTCAGGTAAAACATCTTGCATCCAAAGTTCTGGCATTGAATCTGAAGCGGCTGAGTGATGACTGGTACAGCGTTTATCACCACCGGGTATATCTTGCTGAAACTTTTGTTGACAGCTCTCATTTCAAAGGTACCTGTTATAAAGCTGCCAACTGGCAGTATGTGGGCCAAACCAGCGGCAATACTAAAAAAGGTAATGCTTATAAGTATCATGGGCAACCAAAGGCCGTATATCTTTATCCCTTTCATCGCAATTTCAAAAGGTGGCTTAACGATGACCAGGGATGAAGCCAGAGCCATTCTTAAGCTCCCTGAAGATCAAGCCATTGATTCTATTGTTAGGCTGGCCGAAAAAGCAGAGAAGTATGACCAAATATGTGGCAATATAAGCCCCACCACACCATCGGGAATGAAACCCACGTATTTGAAGCCGCCGGGCAAGAAAAGAAAAAGAAAGCCCGGAAGAAAAAAGGGACATCCCGGGGCATCCCGGCTAAAATCCGATAGGGTAGACTATTACAAAGAACATACTCTCTGCAGTTGCCCAAACTGCAGCGGTGAACTGGGCAAACCAGTCAAAAGCTACAAGCGATATATAGAAGACATTCCGCCGGTCGAACCGGAGGTAACTGAACATACTGTCTATGGCTATTGGTGCTCCACATGTAAAAAGATAGTTTATGCCAACGTCTCAGATGCATTGCCAAATGCCATGATTGGTCTGAGGCTGGTTGTTTTCACTGCTTGGCTTCATTATCTGGTCGGCATGAGCGTCAATAACATTGTCAACCTGCTTGCTGTTTTTGCAGACTTCAAGATTACCGCAGGTGGTTTAACCCTGGCCTGGAAAAAACTGGCGACCACCGTGGAACCTCTTTATGGCAACATTGGCGAAATAGTAAGAAAAACTGCTGTATTGCATGCTGATGAAACCGGTTGGAGAATAAGTGGTATAACCCACTGGCTGTGGTGTTTTGCCACAAAAAATTTCTGTTATTACGTCATTGATAAAAGTCGTGGTTCACCAGTGATAAAACGTGTGCTTGGCAAAATATTCGAAGGTATCCTGATCTGTGATTTTTGGGGTGCTTATAACAAAATTTGTACTCTGGCAACTCAGAGGTGTTTCTATCATATGTTCACAGAAATGGAAAAAGTGAATAAAAAAAACAAATCTGACCTCTGGAAAGCATTCCGTAAAAAATTCACCAGGCTGCTAAAAGATGCTGTACGCCTGTCAGGGAAAAAGGGACAATTGGCAACGCAAATTTATACCCGTCGCAAACAAAGACTTTATGACAGATTAGACCAGTTGATTGAAATGCCTTTTTGTGAAGACAAAGACGTCAAAAGGTTAAAAAAACGGTTGAAGCGTCACAGAAATGAACTTTTTACCTTCCTGGAATTTAACGGGGTCTGTCCATACAACAACCATGCGGAGCAGCAAATGAGAAAACCGGTAATAACCAGAAAAATATCTCATCAGAATCGATCTGGTCAGGGAGCAAAAACACATGCTATCCTAATGACTCTATTTAGATCTGCCGAACTACAAAAGTTAAATCCAGTTGAATGGGTATTGGCTAATGCCAAAATTGCCATTAATACAAACCAACAATACGAAATTGACTTCGATATGGCTGCATAATTTTCAAAGAGCTAAAATATTAC
>CAZIIV010000374.1:0-2364 GCA_964539365.1 uncultured Desulfobacteraceae bacterium
CAACACGCGGCGCAAGCGCCTGCGCTGCGCGTGACCGAAATTCAAAATCCCAAACTAAAAAACAATCGCTCACGCGGCGCAAGCGCCTGCGCTGCGCGTTGAACCGGTTTAGAATTTGTAATTTGAGATTTATTTGTAATTTGCCTGCCCGCCGGTTTTTTGGCGGGGTGCTTGGGATTTGTGATTTTAGAAACTAAACTCCAAAGCAGAGCCGGAGAACTCTGACTTGGCCCAAAGTACCAAGTTTTTCAGGGCAAAATAAAACTGGGCCGTGCCTTTAAAAGCACAGCCCAGTTTTATTTACATATAGATTTTTTTTAGTGGCCGGCGCCAAACAACCCGGCAATCGCAGCTGCCTGGGGATGGGCATAGATAAGAATCAATGCCACAACCAGAGCATAAATACAAAGCGATTCCACCATGGCGAGACCGATCAGCATGGTAACCGTAACTTTACCGGATGATTCGGGATTTCTGGCAATACCTTCAACAGCACCCTTTATGCCCAGACCCTGTCCGATACCGCAACCAAAGGCTGCAATCCCGACTCCAAAACCAGCTGCAGTCACACATGCAATAAAAAATTGTAATGCTTGTCCTTCCATAGTCTGCTCTACCTCCTTTAATTAAGGTTTCTTTGCTTCTTCCATTTTCCCATTAAAAAAACAAAAAGCAAAATGTTATTTTTTTATAATTTCTTTCAACTTTGATGAATTCGTAAAAAGTCCAACTTCACCAAAACCTAACCCGGACCAACCGAAAATAACAAATCACAAGCATCAAATCTCAAATAAATTCCAAACTACAAGCTCCAAATCCCAAACAAGATCCACTGCCAATCGTTTGTTATTTGTTTTTTGGTCATTATAATTTGTTTGTTATTTGTTTTTTGTTATTTGATTTTTTGACATGAAAACACAAGAAATCAGAGTTTAGGTGCTAAAACCATATTAATGCGCATGTTCTATGGCGCCGGTAAAATACATGACGGAAAGCAAATAAAAGACAAACGCCTGTACCAATGCAACAAAAATGCCCAGAACCATTATGGGAAGCGGTGCGAAAAACAAACCGGCCAAAGTAAAGAGAATTCCCGCAACAAGTTCATGGCCCATCATATTTCCCATAAGACGGAAAGAAAGTGACAGGATCCGTGCCAAATGGCCTATGATCTCAATGGGGAATATCAGGGGGGTCATCCACCATACAGGCCCAAGGAAGTGTTTTATATACTTGACTCCGTGATATTTAACACCGATAACATGGGTAAAAAGAACAACAACAAGTGCACAGGAAAGTGTCGTATTCAAACTGGCGGTGGGCGGATAGAATCCGGGAATAAGCCCTATGATGTTGCAGGTAAAAATATAAAGAAAAACCGTTCCCAGCAGCGGGAAGAGCCAGCGGCCTTCCTCCCCCGTGATATCGATCGTGAATTCTTCAAGTGCCGAAACAATGATCTCCATAACATTTTGTACTTTTGTGGGAACAAGGCTTACGCTTTTAGAAGCAAGGAACCCGAGTACGATAAGGATGATCATAACAACCCACGAGTAAACAATGTAAGGATACGAATGGGCGAAATGCCCAAGACCGATCAGCTCAAACAACTTTACAAAAAAGAGATACGGATGTTCCACCTTAAGTTGCCTCCTTGAAAATATATTTTGTTAGTTCGCACAGGGTTGCAATCATTATACTTGCAACCACAACCGAAAGACCGATAAAAAGCCCCAGAGGGTCAACATAGTGACCTGATATGAGGACAAATATAATAAGCCCGCTGATTAAAAAGCGGATATAATATTTGGCCAGAACAACTCTGTGAGAAGACAGGCGGGACGGTCTGAATGCTCTTTTAAGTGTCCGGTACAATAAATGGAAGTTGATGGTAACAATAAGGCCGCCAAAAATGATTCCCCTGGCAAAATCAGGGGGCAAAAGAATAAGCCCGACAATGCTTGCAACAGAAAACAAAATCCAGTTTGAGTGAGTCACAAATTTTAAAAGACGCTGCTGAATTTCCACGCTAAAAATATCCTGTTAGAGTTTTCTGCTCTTCTTTATCGCAAGCCCAATATTTCTATATCCCGCCGCAATTCCGAGTCCAAGGCAAATAAGCGTAAACCACGGAGTTGTGTTAAATACCCGTCTGTCAAGGTAAACTCCCACAGCAAGCCCGATAAAGATGGAAAGCGCCACGGACAAGCCGACACTGCTATAGTATGCCAGTTCCTTTATGGCACGTCTGGTTTCCCTTTTCATGGGAAAGAATACCTTGAACAAGAAAAAACTCTTGAAACCAAGAGTCGATAAAAACGCATTGCATCTACCATATGAATTCCCGCAAGTCAATGCAAAAAA
>CAZIIV010000375.1:0-2351 GCA_964539365.1 uncultured Desulfobacteraceae bacterium
GAGCGCGGCGTTCGCAACGCCGAGGTCGAGGGTTCGATTCCCTTCATCTCCACCAAGTCCTCTTTAACCGGTTTAACATCACGAAACTTTTACGATTTATTAAAAATACCCGTGGGGTTGCGCGAAATTCAACGAGAGGGCCGAACGGGAAATGTGCAGGACAGGAACAATAACACTATGGAACGTACCGCAAAAATTGAACGTGAAACAAAAGAGACCAGAATTACTATGAATCTTAATTTAGATGGCAGCGGGAAAGACAACATATCCACGGGAATCCCTTTTTTTGATCATATGCTGACCCTCTTTACCATTCATGGGTTTTTTGATCTTTCCATTGATGCCGCCGGAGATATTGATGTAGACTTTCATCACACCGTAGAAGATGTGGGTCTTGTTCTTGGGGATGCTTTTGATAAGGCTCTCGGCGATAGAAAGGGAATAAAACGATTCGGCCATGCGGTTACACCCATGGAAGATGCCTTGTCTTGTGTTGCCGCTGATTTGTCAAAACGGCCCTTTCTGGTTTATAATGTTCCCCAAAGAGCCGATACCGGAGGGAACAATTTTACGTCTCTTACAAAGGAATTTTTAAGGGCATTTTCAAATCGGGGCGGAATGAATCTGCATGTAAATGTTCTTTACGGCGAAAATGAGCATCATGTTCTTGAGTCTATTTTCAAAACCATGGCAAGAGCCTTGGATCAGGCGACGTCCTTTGAAGGGCGATTAACGGGCATCCGGTCTTCAAAAGGTGTTTTGTAATCATGTTTAAAAATAAAGCAGCCGCATGGTTTACGATTTTTCTTTTAACGCTTATGTGTTTGCCGGGATGCACAAAAAATATCGCGATAAAGGAAAATGTTCTCTCCACGTCAGGCAAAGAAAAAATTCTGATTTTTCCTTTTAAAAACATGGCCGCAGTGTATGGTGAAAATGTAAATATCCGTTGCCCGATCTGTGGAAAAGTTTTCATGACCGGAGAGGTTGCCGAAGACGCAGCTCATATGCTTGCGGAGCAGTTGTTTGTCTTATTGAAGGACCGAAAAGACATTCAATTGATCCCTCCAAGTCAGTCTCAAGGCGTTGTATCGGATCTTTTGTCAGAGGATCAAAAGAACTTGTCGGAACTGGATTTGCTGGTAGAAACAGGACGTGTGCTTAAGGCCGATTGGGTATTGTCAGGCAATATTTTTCGTTTCAGGGAACGTGTGGGGGGCAAATATTCGGTGGATCTGCCTGCCTCTGTGGCATTTGATATCCATCTTATCCGTGTGTCAGATGGTCGTTTATTATGGAACGATCATTTTGATGAAACTCAGCAGTCGTTATCCGAAAACCTTTTTAAACTGATCCCCTTTTTGCGAAGAAAAGCCAGGTGGATTACTGCAAACGACATGGCCGTGTCCGGTCTTAAAGATATTCTTAAAGGTTTTCCTTTATGATTATAATTCCTGCGGTTGATATAAAAAATGGAAAATGTGTGCGACTTCTCCAGGGACGTATGGATAAAGAAACGGTTTTTTCAGAGGATCCTTCCGCTATGGCAAAGAAGTGGGAGGATGAAGGTGCGGAGCTTATTCATGTGGTTGATCTTGACGGGGCCGTCGAAAAAAGTCCGCAGAACTTAAATTCCATAAAAAACATCATAGAACGTGTAGATGCGCGTATCCAGGCAGGCGGCGGTATCAGAAACGAAAAAACGGTCCGGTTGCTGCTGGGTCTCGGCGTTCAAAGGGTCATTATCGGTACGCAAGCGATTATAGACCCAAATTTTGTGAAAGACGTCTGCAAGGCATTCCCCGGTCGGATTGTTGTGGGCATTGATGCACGAAATGGGCTTGTTGCAATTGAGGGGTGGACAAAAACCACCAAAGTCAAGGCCGTTGATCTTGCAAAACAGTTTGAAGATTGCGGTGTTGCCGCGATCAATTTTACAGACATCCACAGGGATGGGATGCAGACAGGTCCGAACATTGATGAGACCCGGCGTCTGGCCGAAGCTGTTTCCATACCTGTTGTTGCTTCCGGTGGCGTTTCAACAATAGAAGATATTAAGAATATAATACCGTTAAAAGAATCGGGGGTTGTGGGGGTTATCACGGGCAGGGCCTTATACAGCGGGAGTCTAATCCTTAAAGAGGCCATTGAAATGGTAAAACAACAGAATTAAGGTGTCAAATATACCTCATTTATGGATGGACGCTAACTAATTGAATTGATTTAAATACCAATATAATTTCTTGACAAAATCAATTTTAATAATTAAATTCAAGTTTAAAAATTTGTAATGATTAAAGCTTGATGAACTCGTAAAAAGTCGTCACTCCGGTAGATCCCGGATCGAGTCC
>CAZIIV010000376.1:0-2343 GCA_964539365.1 uncultured Desulfobacteraceae bacterium
TACTACAGCGACACTTTAATTTTCAATAAATTAGCCACAGCGATGGCCTTTTTCCTATGTGACTTTTGAGCGATATGATTACGATCAGTATGGTATTTTACTAGTTCCAAGGCATATGATCGTTCAATTGAATGATAAGGAAGCAAAGCTGCTACCAGTCTTCTTGCTTGTGGCAACGTCAGACATGGGGCTTTTTTTTAAACTTGATTCGCAAACGAAGTAGAAAATGTAATGCAAGAAAAACATAGATCATGTGACGATGCCAAGCTGGCCAGGAGCGATGTTCGTAATGATCCATACCGATCTGGTCTTTGCCTTCTTTAAAGCATTGTTCAATAGGCCAACGCATAGTTGACGCTTTACACAATTCAGAGAAAGGTATGTCTTCCGGCGCGTTGGATAAAGCATATTTCAACTGGCCATCAGAGTTGCGCCGGATAAACAGCCATAAAGCTTTTTCTTCCGGAAGTCCGTGTCGCGACAGATAAACTCTAATACGGGCCACTTCAGCGATGATAGGCCCTTTTGATCCTTCTGCTAAAATAACGGACTTCCAGGAAAGTTTTTTTGATCGAGCAATTTGGGCAACCTTATGTGCTTGAGGTTCCCCCGGCAGTACGCGCAATATTTTAGGATAAGGCCCTCTTCCTTTATAAGGGGGTAAACCTACTTTGGGCTTTTCGAGAAAAACGTATGTATCTGACCGAATACTGGCAAAGTAATAGAGTGATTCCGGCAATGATTGTAAAAAATTCAAATCCGATCCAAATGTTGCGTCACAGCCAAGCCATTTTGCAGGGAAAAGATTGGATTCTACTGTTTTGTTGATAAGATCAAGAGCAATTTGAAGTTTTGTCTGAAAGACAAGATCTTCAGGGACCCAGTTGTTTTTGCGCCTTTTGGCATATTCATCAGTAAACCAGATTTCGGGCATATAGAGTCGGCCGGTCAGAAGTCCGTAGCCTTTTTCACTTGAATAACCGACAAAGACGCCTGATTGGCAATTATCAACTTTACCGGCAGCACCACAATATTGCCTGGCAACACCAACGGACTCTTTGCCCTTTTTTATGAATTCGGAGCTGTCAACGTTTATCATGCCGTCAGGGCTGCCAATCATATCAGTCAGAGTAGCCTGATGTGCTGCCTCCATGGCCTCATGATCCCAGCGGTAGTTTTTCATAAAACGCTGTAGCGCTCGAACACCGTTTGGATCTAAAAACTCAAGGGCAATCGGCTCAATCGATTTGCCTTTAACGTTGCTGATGAGCCCGGACATATAGGCCAGCCCCAGGCGCTGGTGTTCTATTCGGCCCAAACAGTTGTGGAATTGTTCATGGAATGCTACCAGTTCATCAGCCATTAAAGCGAGATCTTTTTCCGTAAGATCCATCTTCGGGACCAGGTCGGAATGCCACTGACAATGTTTTAAAAGCATCTGTAACTCCTCCACTTTTTTTTGTGATTGTGGGGGGCGTTGAAAGGGATCACAGTGCTTTTGTTGACAACCAATGATATCTCTGAATTTTGGATTTAACACATAAACATATACATGCTTAACATTTCCATGATAGATATATCCTTTTCCTTGTTTTGTGTACCCATTGGTTTGACCGATAAATTTCCAGTTGGCAGCTTTATAGCTGATGGCATTGAAAAATCTTGGATCAACAAAGGTTTCCAGAAGCATCAGTTCTGTTTTTAAATGCTGCAGCCAGTCTTTTTTTAATTGGCCAATGCTAAGGGAAAGTACATGCGAAGCCAGATTAGCAACCTTGACCCATGGAAGAATCAGAAAGCGACTATTATTCGCTATTCGATTCAAGTGGGTTTTTCTCTGCTTGTCGGACCATCCAATGAAATAATCACGAACACGAAGTTTCAAGGAAGGGGCGCTCCATGATAAAGCAGCAACCGGACGATTTTTTATGAAAGCAAGATATTTCAAGCGATGCCCCAAAAGCTTTCTATAGCTCAAGTAATGGTACTGGCTGACAAGCTGGCCCCAGAGTGACTCTAATGTCTGTTCATTGACTAATTTCAATGTGACCGGCCCTAACTTTTTTAGGTCTCCGACAATTGGTTCTGTATTGATGGTGTGAAACATCTGTTTTCTATGATATAATGTGTTAGGTATAAAAGGGCGCAAATCTCCTTTGCTGTTCAAAGCCGATATTGGCTTGAGCAGGTCTCTGTGTAAACGCTCTGTGACCCTTTCATACGCCCTTATGATTTCCACTATACACCATCTGATTTTAGATGTCTACAAAAAAAATGACGCTGTAGTACTATAGTTGCTGAACATCGAGAATCCAATATATGGGGGTACTTGTCTGGAGATAA
>CAZIIV010000377.1:0-2340 GCA_964539365.1 uncultured Desulfobacteraceae bacterium
CCACCGAAGTCTGTCAGGTTGGCGACCGGATGGTTTTTCTGTATGCAGAACGATCTGATAGTCTTCCGTCGACTAAACTCCGGTGGGCCATGCTTTCATTGAATCCGTTAAAAATTGGCCAATTCAAAGAGATAACTTACAAAGGTGTCGATCCGGTTGGCAAGGGTGCGCGACCCATTGTCGCGCTCGATGTCGATAGCGATAGCTTTATTTATATTGTATCTGCCTTCGATTCGGGAAGCGATGACGGTCCGTATCGAAGCGTCGTGTGGCGAATTGGAAAGATGATTGCCGATAAAGATGGTAATCCACAGGTAAGACTGGGCGAACACAAGAGATTGGCGAATATAGATGGATTGAAAGTCGAAAGTATTGCCGTCTGCGAACCAAGTGCAGGTGGCAAGCAGATATACGTCGGAACCGACGATGAACATTATGGAGGAATAATCCGGTTGCTCCCAGATTTGCACTGTAACTAATTCCAGAAATCGGAAACCTAACAACTGAACAAGTACTGTTAACCCAAGCATTATCCAACCTGAGGGACTTCCGGGACATCCATAAATATATAAACAACTCAGTGCTCGATAGCGCTTCCGCAGCCGCATTGAAGAATAAAACCAGATAGTCAGGAGGAGAAAATACCATCATGAACTTCAAGGATTTCAGGGCTGGCCGCTGGTTGCAACAATATGAATATAAAAGTTTTTCACCTGCCCCCGTGAATCACGAGTGGACATGGGAAGACCCTCGCATTAATACTTTGCTTGAACAGGCAACACAGGCCATTGGGGAACTGAACGCCTTTTCGTTGATTGTTCCTGACGTGGACCTCTTCATTCAAATGCATGTTGTTAAGGAAGCGAGCACATCCAGTCGTATTGAAGGAACTCAAACTGAAATCGATGAGGCTTTGAAACCTAAAGAGATGGTGGCCCCTGAACGCAGAGATGATTGGCAAGAGGTTCAGAACTACATCAAAGCAATGAATCAAGCTATCGAAGAATTGGATAAATTGCCGCTTTCAAACCGGCTACTAAAAAATACGCATAAAATCCTCCTGGAAGGAGTGCGCGGGAAAGAGAGGTTTACCGGGGAATTCCGTAAAAGTCAGAATTGGATCGGTGGTAGTGGACCGTCGGATGCTGTTTTTGTCCCTCCTGATCACACAGAAGTACCTGAATTGATGGGTGATCTGGAAAAATTTCTGCACAATACCTCTATACAGGTTCCGCACTTGATCCGGATCGCCATTTCTCATTATCAGTTTGAAACCATCCATCCATTCCTTGATGGTAATGGACGCATTGGCAGATTATTAATTACCCTTTACCTGGTGAGCAAAGGGTTACTTAAAAAGCCAACTCTCTATTTGTCGGCCCATATTGAAAAGCATAAAAGTGTGTACTATGACGCTCTGAATCGCGTTCGTGAAGCCGATGAAATGGGGTACTGGGTACGTTTTTTACTGACGGCAGTAAGAGATACTGCTGTAAAAGGGAAAGATACATTCGAGGCTATCCTATCGCTTCGAAGCGAGGTTGAACAAACCACCCTAACACTGGGTAAAAAAGCCGAAAATGCACATTTGTTGCTCAATCATCTTTACCGTAGGCCTCTTGTAACGCCCAATGAAGTTTCACAGATACTGGATATAACACACCAGACCGCCAGCTCTTTGATCCGAGATTTCGAAAAACTGAACATCCTCAAAAAATGGGAAAAGGTGGGACGAAACCAGCGATATGTTTTTGGACGTTACTTTGCGTTATTTCTGGATTGATCTGTTAATAAAACGAGTCTAATTTTACATTTTAAATATTTCATGTAAACTAAACCGGCCTCTCTTTACATTACAACAGATAAATGAGTCCGGGACAATGGGGCCGGGGTCAAAGCCTGAATTCTGAATTAAAATAAACTGTCTACGTTTAATGATAAAATAAGTGTCAAACACCGCAGATTTTTATAAGGAACACATTTTGGCAACCATGATTCCACCAGACATAAAAAACTTCACAACGGAGGGTGAACATCAATCGATTAAAAAATTTGAAATTCGTTTCAATTACCAGACCAAGGTATCAGTTTTTTATTCCATATATTCATGAAAGCTTTGTGATAAAAAGACTCTTGGAATGTATATAGGGATTTGTTTATGCGTTTCGTTATACATGAACATCACGCTCGCCAGCTTCACTACGATTTTCGACTGGAAACAGGTGACGTTCTAAAGTCATGAGCAATACCCAAAGGTCCGTCTTTAAACCCGACCGATAAGAGACTCGCAGTCATGGTGGATGACCATCCATTGGAGTACTTTGATTTTGAGGGCATCAT
>CAZIIV010000378.1:0-2340 GCA_964539365.1 uncultured Desulfobacteraceae bacterium
ACATAGACTTTTATTTTTTCAGCCTAACCGAAGGACAGGAAAAACTGCTGGACATACTGGCGGACGCATGAGAAGCCTTGAGGCATACAGAGAGATAGCCGGCACAGACGAGGTAGACCAGCTCTACCGCCTGGCAGAGCTCTCTAGGAAAAAGAAGGTGGTAATGGTAAACTCCGCCAGGGACGGAGGAGGGGTAGCAGAGATACTTAACTGCCTTATCCCCCTCATGGTCGAGCTGGGAATAGACTGCCGCTGGGAGACAATTGAGGCCGATGCCCCCTTCTTTGAGATAACCAAGTCCATGCATAACGCCATGCAGGGAAAGAAGATAAACTTTACCTCAGACGCCCTGGCCTACTACCTGGAGGTAAACAAAAAAAACGCAGGCCGCCTTAACCTGGATGCAGACATAGTAATAATCCATGACCCCCAGCCCCTGGCCCTGGTAAGCTACTATGCCAAGAGTAGCTCAAAGTGGGTATGGCGCTGCCACATAGACACCTCCAAGCCGGAGCTCTCCCTGTGGAAGTTCTTTAGATCCCATCTTTTAGGCTATGATGCAAGCATCTACTCCATAGCCAAGTTCTCCCGTCTGCTTCCCCACCCCCAGTACCTCATACCCCCCTCCATAGACCCCCTCTCTGATAAAAACAGGGACATGGAGAGCTCTGAGGTTAAAAAGGTGCTAAAGAGATACAGCATAGGAAATGAGAAGCCCCTCATAGTGCAGGTATCCCGGTTTGACAAGTTCAAGGACCCGGTAGGGGTCATAAAGGCCTACCGCATGGTAAAAGAAGAGCTTGACTGCCGGCTGATCCTTGCCGGGGGCACCGCCTCCGATGACCCCGAGGGGGCCATGGTCCTAGAAGAGGTCAAAAAAGAGGCAGCCGGGGATCCCGACATCCGCATACTCTGCCTTGAGCCTGGCTCAAACCTGGACATAAACGCCCTGCAGAGGGCAGCGGATGTAATCATACAGAAGTCCACCAAGGAGGGCTTCGGGCTGGTGGTAACCGAAGCCATGTATAAGGCAAAGCCGGTGGTAGGGGGAGCTGTGGGAGGCATTACCATCCAGATACAGAACCACCATACAGGCTTTCTGGTGCACTCTCCTGAAGGGGCAGCCTACAGGATACGCTACCTCTTAAACCGAAAGAAGGTAAGGCAGGAGATGGGAGAAGCTGCCAGGGAGTATGTAAGGAGCAACTTCCTCATAACCAGGCACTTAAGGGACTATCTGGCCCTTTTCTGCATACTGGATAAGATGAAGGAGAGTATTATATATGTATGAGATAACTTGCGGAATAGATATTGGCTCTGTTTCCACAGAGGCGGTCATACTTAAAAAAGATGGGCAGAAAACAGATATACTTTCCTATGCCATTATCCCCACAGGCTCAAACAGCAAAAAAGCAGCAGAAAAGGCACTGCAGGATACCTGCAGCCAGGCAAAAATAAACCGGGAACAGATACAAAAAACAGTAGCCACAGGTTACGGCAGGATTAACGTAGCTTTTGCAGATAAAAACATCACTGAGATAAGCTGCCATGCCAGGGGCGCCCTCTTTTACTATCCTGAAACCAGGCTGGTAATAGACATAGGCGGCCAGGACAGCAAAGTTATAAGAATGGATGAAAATAAAAATCCCTTTGATTTTTTAATGAATGACAAATGCGCAGCAGGTACTGGCAGGTTTCTGGAGGTAATGGCCCATGCTTTGGAGATAGACCTTACCCACTTTGGGAAAATCTTTCTTGAAACCAGCCAAAAAGTTGACATAACCTCAACCTGCACCGTATTTGCTGAATCGGAAATAGTTTCCCTTATAGGCCACGGGGAAGACAAGAATAAGATAGTCAAAGGCCTCATATACTCCATAGCTGACCGGATCAGCTCCATGGTAGAAAGGGTTGGGCTGGATAAGCCGGTATGCATGACCGGAGGGGTTGCCAAAAACCTGGGAGTGGTAAAAGCGGTTGAAGAAACCCTTAAGGTAAAAATAAACCTGCCTTCAGAGCCCCAGATAATAGGGGCTTTAGGAGCCGCCTCTATCGCCCTGGGCCTCAAATAGCTTCTTTGCCTGGCTGATTTCTTCTTCCCTGGTTCTGATTAACCCATCAAGTTTTAGGTCAAACAACCTGTCAAGAACTTCCCTGAACCGTACAGACGGCTTATAACCCATCTCCATTAAGGTATCCCCATCAATCTCAAGGTTGGTATTTTTCAGCTTCCTTAAGTATTTTATGGTATTTTCTCTGTAGCCATTCCCCCAGGTCGAGCATATTATCAGAAGCTCACCGCTAAATCTTCTGGCAGTCCTGTACAGTTCGGAGTTTTTT
>CAZIIV010000379.1:0-2329 GCA_964539365.1 uncultured Desulfobacteraceae bacterium
CAGCGATCCTTAAACAACCCGGAAAATTGGAAATAAGAGAGGTACGAACTCCGGAGTGTCCCCCCGCTGGAGTGCTTGTAAAGGTTAATGCCTGTGGAATATGTTCTGCGGATGTTAAAATGGTGACCCAGGGGCATCGAGCGTTAAATTATCCGAGAATATTGGGCCATGAAATTGCAGGCGTTATTAAACAAAGCCGAACAAGTAAATTCATAGAAGGCGATCGAGTTCAAATTGCTCCCGGGCTTCGGTGCGGCAGGTGTTCCTATTGCCTTAAGGGCATGGATAACCTGTGCCCGAATCGAGAAATTTTAGGGTTTACCAAGAACGGCGGCTTTGCCCAATACATTGCAATTCCCATCGAGCACGGCATTGTCGGAAGCCTCAACATCATTCCCGACACCGTCAGCTATAATCATGCGACGCTGGCCGAACCCCTGGCCTGCTGTATCAATGCTCAGAACAAGATCAATATTACTAAAAATGATACGGTGCTGATCATCGGAGCAGGCCCTCTGGGTCTTTTACATGCATTTGTTGCCAAATTTAAGGGGGCTGAACACGTTTTAATCAGTGAACCGCAACTTCACCGACGAAAAACCGCACTTAACACCTGGGCCGACACGGTCATCGATCCCAACTCAGACAATATAAAGGAAAAGGCTATGACGGTAACACGCAACAACGGTGTGGATGCACTCATATTTGCCTGCTCCCAGGTAGGTCTTAATGAATCGTTTATGAAATTACTGGCTCCGGCCGGCAGGGTTTCAATTTTCAGCGGCATTGCTTCTCAATTCTCACAGAGCAGCATAGACTTCAATCAAATCCATTATAATGAATTTTTCATTAGCGGCACTTACGGGTGTACCGCTGATCAGAATCGCAACGCCATGGAGTTGATCTCATCAGAACCTGGCCTGGCAAAAAAACTAATCACTCACCGTGTTGATCTTGATTCTTTCCATCAAGGCATTGAACACACGGCATCACAAAAAGGATTAAAAACCGTTGTGGAGGTTTCGCATGAATGACAAATTTAAAAAATTCGGGAATTCCATCACCGCTTTACTTTCAGGTAAAAATCTAAGCAGAGATAAAACCAGAGAATTGTTTTCGGAAATACTCAATAATGAACAGTCTGATATTCATCAAGGCGCATTTCTTGCGGCGATCACCGCCAAAGGGCCTTGTCCTAATGAGATTGCCGGCGCATGGGATGCAATTTATGATATTGATACGACAAAAATCCAGACCAAGATAAAACAGCCCGTGGTTGACAATTGTGGCACAGGAATGGACAGTTTCAAGACGTTCAATATCAGTACAGCTGCCGCCATTGTGGCTGCTGCCGGGGGTGTCTATGTTGCCAGGCACGGAGCAAGAGCCATTACCTCCCGATGCGGCACTGTTGATCTTTGTGAAGCCTTGGGTGTGGATGTTGAGTGTCCTGTGGAAACTGTGAAAACAAGCATAGAAAAAACCGGTATCGGCCTTTTCAACGCCATGAGTCCTTTTGTGCATCCACAGGCCCTGTTCAGGATACTCTCCCGGATGAGTTTTGGCAGCATCCTGAATGTCGCTGCCTCCCTGGCCAACCCGGTCATGCCGGAATATGGCGTACGGGGAGTTTATGCCAAAGACATGATCTTTCCGGTTATCGAAACTATGAAAGAAATCGGATTTAAAAAAGCTATGGTGTTTTATGGCTCAAGCGGAAACGGAACGGAAGGAATGGATGAACTGTCACCCATTGCCGAAAGTTGGATTGCCGAGCTGTCTGAAGATGGAGACATCGAGCATTACGCTTTATCACCAAAAACATTAGGTATCCCTTATCCGGTAACCCCCGTTGACATTGCCGGCGGTAGCGACCCGGAAACTGAAGCCATCAGGTTATTAAACGTTTTTACCTCCAAAGAAAAAAAATCACTTTACGAGACCATATGCCTTAACGCAGCGCCTATTTTTTATATTGCCGGAAAAACTTTCAGCATAACATCCGGAATTGAAAAAAGCCGGGAAATTATAGATTCCGGGAAAGCCATGGACAAATTGAAAAAATGGGTGTTGACACAACACCGGGAACCTGACACTGGCAAGAAACAGCTTGAATATCTTATGCAAAAACTTGATTAGGGAGACAGAACATAGTGACAAATGAGTTCAGTATAAAAAAGATCGTGGATGGGATCGAGCCGTTGGACGAAAAATGGATTGTCAAGGCTCGTGAACGGACAGCGCAACTGGTAATGCCCACCCGGGCTATGGGACGGCTTCATGAGATATCGGAACGGTTATGCGGAATACAGAAAACTCTCAAGCCGAA
>CAZIIV010000380.1:0-2316 GCA_964539365.1 uncultured Desulfobacteraceae bacterium
ACATTTCCCCCCCTATTTCTGATCTTTCTGTGGTATTCTCCGGATGTCCTTCCTCTGAACGGAGTGCTCTCCCATAAACGCTAAGTTGTTCTGTAAACATTCACAGGTTATATTTATGCCGTACAGGGTTGTTTTGAAAGATAAATGCCAAATATATTAAAAGATGAACGTCCAACATCGAACATTGAACAGACTGAACATCCAACATCGAACGTCCAACGTTGAACATCGAATAATGATGTCGCTCCGCTCCTCAAAATGCCGAATGCGGGCATTGGAAACCGAAGTTCCGGCCCGACGCTTCACAAGACGTGCTTTAGATAAATTTGCCGGGGATAAACATTCCACAAAGACAATGTTCGCGTCCATATCCCTGGCCAGGCGTAAGGCCTCACTCCGTTGATGGCTATTACTGAAAGTCGCATCCAATATTACCGAATCACCTTTTTCGATTTCTTCCCGGGCAAGCAACAGGAGTTTCCCATAGGTCAGAGAACCGGCACCTTTGGAATAAATGCCTTCTTCAAAATAAATATTATGTGACAGGCGACGATTTAAAGTGGTTTCCTGATGACAATAATGGTTGCGCTTTTCCAATGTGGTATAATCCAAAAATTCCAGATTAACCGATTTCTTAATTTTATAGACATAAGTACCGGTCAGGAAAACTTTGGAGATGTGGGTTTCACGTTGCTCTATCTTGGAAACAGGGTGAGGATAAAATTCGGATGCTTCCATATACTGAAATATTTTTTCTTGATGATTCATTTTTACTTGAATTTTTTCCATAAAGATACAAAGAATCAGAGTTTAGGTTCATCAAAAAGCAAAGGACCTGCCTGGATAGGACTTATGGAATAACGGGTTATCAGTCTCTTCTTGAACGAATGAGAAGCAGCGGGCGGTCAATACGTTGTAACACCCCTGCTGCAACGCTTCCATAAAATGCCCTGAGCAAACCGCCGTGGCCGTGACTGGCCATAGCCACCAGTTTCGCATTTTGTTGTTCGGCGACATCGATGATTGCCTTGACCACCGGACCATGGCCGATCAGAGTTTGAGCCTCGATACCCTTTGCGCGAAATTTTTCTTGAAGAGACGTAAGATAATACTCTGCGTCTTTCTTCTGCTGACCGGATTTTTCCAAGTACGTTGACATATCAATCACTTCATCATATTCCAGCATAAGCGACGGTTCCGCAACCTTAAATAAAATCACTTTGGCATTTAATGATAGCGCAAGGTTTTCTACATGAGGCAATATTGCCTCAGCTCGTTTCGAGCCGTCCAACGGAACCAATATCGTTTGATACATGTTTGCCTCCTTTTTTTGTTTTATTTACAAAGTGGATGAGACATCCCTAATAGGTTTCTCTTTTGGCTTCACGGCGGTCCACCATGTAAAGAAGTGTTGCTTTTTCTTTAAGTGATTCCTTGAGCTTATTGAGCTTGAAGCGATCAATGCCATACATGCGAATATACATCCGGCGAAATCCTTGGGGAGCCATATCGTAAGAAGTCAGGATGCTTGCCATACGTCCGCCGTATTCTCGTATTATGTCCGTTATCTCTTTGATGGAACCCGGCCGATCTTCTACCTCCATGCCAAATTGAATACCTTTTCTTTCAACACCGGTTAGAGAAATTATAATTCTGAAAAGGTCGTTTTGAGTGATCGTTCCGACAATATCTCCGTAATGATCGACCACGGGCACCCCGGATATTTTATGCTTTAAAAGGACCTCGGCGGTCTCTTCTATAGTGTAATCTTCCGGAACGGTAATGGGATTTTTGGTCATGATATCTTTTATTTTTATTTTAGGAATTAAATATAAAAGTTCATGAATATCCAGGCTGGTCGCATCAGAAGCAGACGCCCTTTTGAGATCCCGATCCGTGACAATTCCAACAAGCTTTCCCTTTTCCATCACCGGCAGCATCTTGATATCATGTTCTTTTAGCAAGTCCATGGCATCACTCATGGAATCATTTGAATCGATGACAATAACCTCTTTGCTCATCCAGCGCTTTACTAACATAACAATTCTCCTTTATGATATCAAACATATAAAATTTTTCTCCAATCACTTGTCCTTTTTTTAAGAATTATTTCAATTTAGAGTCCAGCAATAACCTACCTGATGCTTTCAAAAGCAACAACCATACCAAAATAAAGCTCGCATGAGACATATGGTTATCATCTTGATATGATGTAACTATTTTGTTTTAAAAGAAAAATGGCGACTAAAATTTAAAGTGAGCCGGTGTCAGTGTTTTTTACAGGTTGTAAAATGATGATAAGACCCGCCTTGAAAT
>CAZIIV010000381.1:0-2310 GCA_964539365.1 uncultured Desulfobacteraceae bacterium
TAGATAAACGCGTCGCACCAGGGCGGGCTTTAGGCACTTTCAACTTTAGTCACTTGTATTTTGCCTTAACTTTAGTTCACTTCAAACTTTTATGGAGATTCTTCAGGCAGAGCCGAATAACTCTGAACCCCTGAACCCCCTGAACCCCTGAACTCTGAACCCCTGAACCCCCTGAACCCCTGAACCCTGAACCCTTTACTCTATGCATATGTCTGTTTCAAATCAATTACATATTTATTCCGTACCCGTTCAAGGTAATTCAATATGTCTTGCCGGGCATAATCCGGATATGTCCATGGTAATTTAACAAAGCGACCTTTGGTGTAAATCAGGGTTAAATCGGCGTAAATGCGTTGCCCGATATAGATCCTGTGACTGTAATTCTTACCGGTGGCAAGCACAAACCTTTCCCGAAGCAAATAACCCGGATCCAAATTGACCATTCTTTTGCTGTTTTTTGAGTATGCCAGTTCAAGATCGTTGGTAATTTGTTTTATCTCTGACAAGGCGCTTTGCCTGATCAATCTTTCAAATGAAAGCATCCGTCTGAAAAGGGGCTGCCCCATCTCCGTCTCATAATATGCGGTAAAATTAAACGGCAACCATGAACTTACGACATCGACAGGACCAAATCTTTCTATGAGTGCCTTTACCACGGAAACCGCCAGTTTTTTTTCTTTAAGAAAAAAACCGATCACCAGCTTGGCAGGCTTTGGCATTTGAGGTCGGCTCATAATCGTCAGACTAAACGTCCAAGGGCTTAGCTTCGTCGATCAGCATAATCGGAATATCATCCCGTATTTCATATAAAAGCTTGCAGGCATCACAGATAAGTCCGTCTTTTGTGTCATTTAAATATATGTCGCCCTTACATTTCGGACAGGCAAGAATATCCAGCAGTTCTTTGCTTATGGCCATGGACTTCCTCCTTTTATGTAACCTGAGCTCAATTCACAAATACTATAGTTTCCCTTATAAGGGATCGACTTAGAATTTTCAACCATTTTAACGGATATACACTTTTCTAATTAAATACCCCGAGTATGGCTTTAACAAAAAGGTTTGAAATTTGAACATTCTTATGTATAGTGGAGCAGCATTTTTAGATTTTTTAGATAAAAAGTTTGATCACACCACGAAGTGCACGAAAAACACGAAGATTATATGTTTTTTCTTCTTTTTCTTCTTGATCTTTGTGGTAAAAATAAAACGATCTTTTTTGGTTCTCTCCGAGCTATAGTCTCTAGGAGCCGGAAGCTGTTTTGTCCGGGTTAGGGGTGTTTATGCATCTTAGCAAAAGAATTCTGGTTACCGGCGGATGTGGTTTTTTAGGATCTCATCTCTGTGAACGATTGATTCAAGAAAAAAACGAGGTATTGTGCGTTGATAACTGCTTTTCAGGAACCAGGCAAAACATCGCTAAGTTACATACTCATCCGAATTTTGAATTTCTTCGTCATGACGTCACCTTCCCGCTTTATCTGGAGGTAGATCAGATCTATAATCTGGCCTGCCCGGCTTCGCCGATACATTATCAGTTTGATCCGGTCCAGACGACAAAAACATGCGTACACGGCTCCATCAATATGCTGGGACTGGCAAAACGGGTGAAAGCAAAAATCCTGCAGGCCTCCACCAGTGAAGTTTACGGAGATCCTGATGTTCATCCGCAGCCGGAAGCTTATTGGGGAAAGGTGAACCCAATCGGTCTGCGGTCCTGTTATGACGAAGGCAAAAGATGTGCCGAGACCCTGTTTTTTGATTACCATCGTCAGCATAAGTTAAAAATAAAAGTGGCCAGGATATTTAACACATACGGACCTCGAATGCATCCCAATGACGGAAGGGTTGTTTCAAACTTTATTATTCAATCCCTCAAAGGAGTGCCAATAACGATTTACGGAGATGGATCTCAAACAAGATCCTTTTGCTACGTTGATGACATGATTGAGGGTATGGTTCGTTTAATGAACTCCGATGACCGTTTAACCGGACCCATAAACATGGGGAATCCAACGGAAATAACAATTCTGGAATTGGCAAAAAAAATAATTAAAATATCCGGATCTAAATCAAAGATCATATACGAAAAACTTCCCACAGATGATCCAAAACAAAGAAAACCTGACATCACCCTTGCGAAAAAAGAGTTGGATTGGGTTCCAAAAATCGAAATCGAAAAGGGATTAATAAAAACAATTGAATATTTTGATAATTTGTTAAAAAATGACCCGAGAATTTGATGAACTCGTAAAAAAAAGTCCGATTTAGACGGTTTTGTAAAAAGTTCAAATTCAAGGCGTGCAAATT
>CAZIIV010000382.1:0-2268 GCA_964539365.1 uncultured Desulfobacteraceae bacterium
TGTTAAGCCTGGTGCAATCCGTTTAGCACATGCTGCCAATGCCGTGATTGTTCCTTTTTCTGTTTCGGCAGAAAAAGCATGGTATTTCAATAGCTGGGATAAATTTCTTCTTCCAAAACCTTTTAGTAAGGTATTTCTTCGTTTTGGGAAAATGATCAAATTTGATAGAGTAAAAGACAAAGAGATATTTGAAGATCAAAGAAAGCAACTTGAAGAAATTATGCTTCCTGCATTAAAATTTTAAAAAAGTTAGCCAAAAATAAAAAATCCTGATTTAAAGGCCTGAGTTTTAAAGAGCAAAACAAAATTGCTGGTGGTCAAAAATGTATGTGATTCGTGTGGGAAAACAAATAATATATCTGATTCTTTTTTTGAATGTGTTATTCATGAGTTCTTATGTGATGGCCCATCCCCATGTATTTATTGTCCAGCGATTGAAAATTGTTTTTGACGACCAGGGAATGGCAGGGTTTGAGGTGGAATGGCATTTCGACGAGATGTTCAGCAACATGATTGCTATGGATTTCGATCAAAACAAAAACAGTATATTGGAACCTGCCGAAGTTTTGGTTGTGAAGGAAAAAGCGTTTTCATATATCGCTGAATACGACTATTTTTTTTTCGTCAAAATCAATGGCCAGCCCTTTAAGGTAAAGTGGTTCAAGAATTTTAACGCAGTTTTAAAAAACGGAAAGCTTTCCTATCATTTTTTTGTGCCGTGCCATGTAAAAGCCAACCCGTCATTCAAGCAGGTCGTCATCGCCACATATGACCCTACATATTACACCGCCATCTTCTTTGCCCGGAAACAGCCCGCACGGCTTGAGAATGGAGATGGTTTTGTAATTGAAAGCACCATCAAAAAAGATGAAAACACCTCGATTTATTTTGGTATGATCAACCCTTGGGCGATATTTCTAAAATTCAAGTTAAAGTCATGAGAATCGCGTTTTTCTTGTTTTTCGTTTGGGGAGTTTGTGTGGTAATCATGGTGCAGCCTGTCTTGGCACAAAATCCGTTTACCGCCAAACCCAAATCGAAAGCTGATCATATGAGCACCCATACAACTGCCGAGAACTCTTTTCTAACCATGGTCACCCGATGGCAGCATGGACTCAATCAGAAAATGGCGGCGTTGGTGCGCGAGGCTAAGGAAACCCACAGCTTGAAACCTTTGGCCTTTCTCGTATTGGTTGCTTTTGCCTATGGGGTGCTCCACGCGGCAGGTCCGGGGCACGGAAAAGCCCTGGCAGTATCCTATATTTTATCTCAGCGTCCGAAATTATTTCGAGGTGTGTTTTTCGGCAGCTGTATCGCATTGTTTCACGGTTTGTCGGGGATACTGTTTGTGTTGATCATCCATATGATTTTACAGAAAAGTATTACTGGCACACTGGAAGATGTAACCCGTACCACCAAAATTATTAGCTTCAGTCTGATTGCCTGCCTCGGTCTGGGCATTCTGATCAAAAGCGGTTACAAATTTATAAAAACTGTGAAAGGCGATCAGCCGGATGATAATGGCAACCATAATCGCCATATTTATGGTCCTCTATTATCCGCTCTGTTCGTCGGAATAATCCCATGCTCTGGTGTGGTGATGGTCATGCTGCTTGCCCTATCCATGAAATTGGTCGGATTGGGAATTATGCTGGGCATTACTATTTCTATGGGTATGGCCCTGACCATCACCTGTGTCGTAGTGATGGTTATGTCAGGTAAAGCCGTCTCTCTGGTTATGGCTGAAAAATACAGCAGATTGCCGCTTACCTTTGAGAATTTGATTGAGACAATATCCGGTCTTTTGATCGCAAGCTTTGGATTTTTGTTTTTAGCCGCTGTCATTTGATTTAAGAAAAACACTGCGATGGGTAAATTATTTGAATTCAACAACAAGGTCATGCAACAAAGTAAGATTCGAAAGATAAAAAAAACAGGCGTTTAGAAAGCCAGAGAAGAACTGTTTAACTTGGCCATTGATCCCGAGGACGTTAGAGCCCTTATGGCATACCTGCTCAAAGAGTCTGACATTCAGAGAGACAAAGTTGAAAATGAACTGCAAGTACTGAAAATTATTACCGTTGGCTGGAGCATATCATATTATCTGGAAAATTTACTCAGAAAAACCAACTGTTAGAGCTCCAAAAATATATATGAAAAAGAATCTACGTTGTGATAATTAATAGTGACATACGAATCTAACCTCTTTGAATCCGTGAGATACCTCCAACCGAGTTGTAAAAAAACCTGATTTCATCTAACTGCTAT
>CAZIIV010000383.1:0-2260 GCA_964539365.1 uncultured Desulfobacteraceae bacterium
AAAAAACGCATCTCTCCACGAACGTTGCAGGATATCTTCCGTACGGCGGCAGATCAGCTCGGTATCGATAAAAAGCTCCATGCCAGACTATTCCGCCATACGGCTGCCACCCATCTCAACAAGGTTGCCGGCATTGATATCACACAACAGGTCCTCGGCCACAGTCTCCGGGCCAACACCATTAAATACGCTCATCTCAACCCGGACCAGTACGCACTGTATATGAAAAAACACCCATACATGAAAAAGGAGGCACCATGATAGCCCTGATCGATCTTTACCAAAAAGAACTTTTAAAAGTTAACTGTTTTTCTCCATTCACCGTCGAAACCTATACCCTCAACATCAACGCCTTTTTCCGTTTTGCCAAAAATGTACTTAAAATAGACCCGGTCAACGTCAATGGCCCCCAACTGCTAAAATGGATACTGTATCTTAAAAATACCGGCATCGGACACAGCCGAATCGAAAATCATCATTATGCGCTGAAAAGCTTTTTTGCGTTCTTGATAAAATCCGGGAATATCCCGTCAAACCCGGCTGAAGTCCTGCCACTTTTGATCACACGCAGGCGACAAGTCACAAAACCCATCTCAACCCAAAAACGCTTTTAAACTGCTTGATTCATTCGATCAGAGCACCTGGCACGGCATGCGAAATCATACCATGGTATCTTTACTCTGGGCGCTGGGACTGAGAACCAGTGAATTGACCGGATTGAAAGTGCGCAGCTTTGAAAGCGGTCATGGCAAACGTACCGGCCTGCTGCGTGTTCGCGGCAAAAACAAAAAAAGGCAATGGAGAAACTTCCAGGTATTAAACTTGTCAAAGAACTGATACGAAATGGAGAACTTAATTTGCGATTCCAAAAAACCTTTAGACCTAAAAGAGAGTAGTATCCTTTCTCTGTCTACTAATATTTTTTATCGTTAACCGTTTTCTTAAACGGAAAGGGGAAGTATTTTTAATTTTCTTCTTCTATTTTTATTGATAATAATTTTTTCTTGAAATGCCCGAAGTATTAATGCAGACTGTTTAAAAATAACTTCTTCTCATCATGCTTTATTAAAAACGCCAATCTAATTGCGCCTAACTTTGCATCTTACTGCGGGGTTCGTATAGGGTTTTATCCTTTGTCCCGCATGTTGGATTGAGCAAAGTTGTAAGATTAGCAGTTATAGATAGTGGGTCAGGGAGCGTTTGATCATCCTTCAGCGGGATGAAGGATAAAACCATGTTGGACTGAGCCGCTTATACGGGTCCAAGTTGCTATACCAATATTTATGGGGATTGTAAAGGTATGATTTTGTATCAGGATTTGTAAATTTCCGAAGTTTACAACTCTCGTTCACCTGTGCGGATGTCAGGGATATCCATTGGGTTATTGGTTGATCTGTTCCAATAGGTTTAAGATATGCTCTGTAACCTGCAGGTCACTCTTACCTCAAATGAGCGTAACCAAAACGCTGACAAATATAAATAAAATCAACAGGGTTGGCAAAAGCAAAATAAAAGGGTAAAAAAGAGGTTCTTAAGAAAAACCAACCAAAAAGGAGGTTGTCATGGGAGAATTAGTTCACACGTCACACATTACCATTACCAGAGAGCATGGGCCGACCCGGAAAGCCGAAATCAAAGGTTTTAGTGAGCCGGTATTTTACGGTATCCACGGCGGAATCAAGAATTTCTATAAAATCGATCCAGAAAAGGAACACGCCGCAACCTTGGACCACATTGTCGGTGCTGTCGGCGGCTGAATGATGGGCACATTGGCCGCGGTGTTGGCCAACAAAAAGATCCGGACCTTTAAAGATCAATACAAGGCAATCGTAACCGGCGATATAGAAAATGTCAACGGTACATTGAAAATAACGCATATCAACGTTCAGTATCACCTTAAACTGCCCCGGGAAAAAAGAAAGGATGCTTCGGAAGCACTGGAAAATTATATCAATTTGTGCCCCGCAGCCCAGAGTGTGATCGGCTGTATCGATATCACCCATGAACTCTTAATGGAGGATTTGCCGGAATAGCGGGGCTTGGACTTCCGGAAGTTCCGATTCAAATTTCACCGCCAGCAAGTCTTTATAATAAAAGATCTTCAATATTCCGGCGTGAATCTAACACTGACAGAACCACAATGATTTATACACATACCATTAGAAGTCAGACCATCAAAGAATCAAAAAATCCGCTTGATTTCTGATTTCGTAGGCGTTCACGGTTCAAAGGTTCAGGGGTTCAAGGTTCTATTCTCGTC
>CAZIIV010000384.1:0-2219 GCA_964539365.1 uncultured Desulfobacteraceae bacterium
AAAAATTACAAGAAACCCATCGGTTAAGGGTTGTAAAATGATTTTCAAGGCATTCACATATCAGGAATAAAGAGCAATAAACAGGCAAGTGAATGGAAAAGGGGTCACCCATTTATCGATTTTCAGATTCGATCCCGGTATGCCCATGTCTGCCGCAACAACCGTGTCGGCGGGTTCATCGGATGAAATTGCCAGTTCCATGACTCGCTAAGCAAAAGGCTCAAAAGCAGCGTCAAAAATTGTCCTGGGAAACGCACCAAAACCGGTAGCGAACGGACCGCAATCTTCATCACCCGAGAGGATAATAAAGCTCGGCGTACCCGCCCTGTCCATTCTTTGGAAGTCAGCCGATAATCTTCGGTCCCATCGACTTCTTCGAATAGTTCGAAGTACCCTTCTGCACATCGGCGCAACTGGTCAATTTCCGGGTAATAGCCACCCCAGCCCCGTTCCAGAACAGCCCAATGGAAATCATCCGAACCCCAACGAAAGACAAAGGGATTTCTCGTTAGGTTGCTTGCTACCGGTGGTTTCCGAACGAAGTGAATCGTCGTCGTTGCGAACCAGCGCTCTGTCGAATGAGGATTAATCAACCGATGTACCTTGGCGAAAAGGTGACGATAAATATCATCCTGTTTCCCGCCAGCGGCATCATCCGGTCGAACAAAATGTTCTATCGATCCGTTTGCGATCACACCGTCGAAGGTTCGGTCCCACTCGTCTGGTATCCCTTGGTAGTCGAGAAGGTAGACATCGAGCATCTTTTTTTTGCAATACCTCATCTGTTCGGGGGAAATTGTAATACCAACCCCCTTGGCGCCGCGCAACCGGATTCGCTCCAAGAGGGTCCCATAACCACAACCAATGTCTAATATACGTCGGCCTGGTCCGCATTTGATATGATCTAACAGATAGTCAAGTTGATTAGCCTGAGCCTGTTCATAAGGTGTTTTGGGGTTACCGTGATACATCCCCTCCGTCAGGTCGAACAACCCACAAGCCGGAAAGAACCTGTCAACGGCCGAATAGCAGGTAACGACCGTTTTCCAGGCCAGGGCATTCTTTGGGAACGGATCGGTCGCTGAACAAGATTTTTTAACCATCATGTCGCCCTGACTTATATGATTAAGATTAAGATAAGAATCATCAAAACAAGCGTGTTTATCTTTGGCATTTCCCTCATTGCATTTCCTTTTTAATTTCCTGCAAAACAGGCTTCCTCAGCCCGGAACCATGACCCTAGAACCGATTAACTTATGATACTATTGTTAACCTTATATGACAATAGGCATTTCAACATTTGGATAGATCCGATGACCCGAGAAAAGGGGTCAAGTCTGCTTTTGACCCTTATTGATGCTGTCTTTTATTTTCCCTATCTGTCTTTTAATTTTTTTGTCATATGTTTTAAGCTTTGAAACTCTTCGTAATATGCTGCTTACTGTGCTGTATGTTTTGATATTAAACAGTTTACCGATGTTATTTAGATTTTCGCCGCGTATTTGACGTAACAGATAAACTGCGATATTGCGCGGTTCATTACAAACCCCGCGTCTTGTTATCAACAATTCATTAAACATCACACCATAATGTTCACACACTGATGAAATTATTGAATCAGATGTCGGAGCCAGACGTTTGGATTCAGGAACTTCATAGCTTTTTTTCTTAAAATAATATTTTTCTTTCATTTCTGTTATGAAACTCTCCGGGCCAAAAAATGACGGGAGTTTCTTTAATGAGAACAGCTTTGCAACTTCTTCCGAATCATCTTTTTTCATAAATTCAATAAACGGTTTCAGTCTTCCCTGTTTTTTTGGGGTTATCATGGAAAAAATATAATCTTTATGCAGCCAATTCCACTTTTTCGCATATGAAAGATAACCGTTGTAGCTGCTCCATTCGAAATCCGGCATATCCTTAACTATACCTGCTTTTACCGGGTTCTTATGTATATATCTCACAAGTTGCAAAAGATGGCTGTCATTACAAACAAGAATCGACTTGTACCTTCCGCGGAAAAGCGGACCATCACATCCATGTCTCCTGTTATATCTCTGGGTGTATACGCTGTTCAAATGCCTCATGCATCTTGAAATATTTCCATCGGGTGTTTGCAGAAGAATATGTGTGTGATTTTTCATTAAACAGTAGGCAGCCACATTAACATTGTACATTTCAGATATTTCAACAAGCAGATCGATAAACATTAAATAATC
>CAZIIV010000385.1:0-2210 GCA_964539365.1 uncultured Desulfobacteraceae bacterium
CCCGCCTCTCAGGCCCTCAACCTGTAAGTTTCAGCACCATCCTCACCATATGCCCCTCATCGGTTGTCTGGTTGAATTCCACCTGATCCACAAGCTGTTTTATCAGGAATATGCCAAGTCCCCTTGGGGTTTGTAAATTCATGATTTTTTTCTCTATATCCGGTTCTTCGAGAGGCTCGCTGGAATTCCCCATGCCTTTGCCCTGGTCCATCACAGAAACGGTGAAAATGTGATCACCGTAATGCATGGTGATGACCACCCTCGCGTCAGGGTTGTTTTTATTACCGTGCTCCATGGCATTGATACATGCTTCGGACACGGCGGTTTTCAAGTCCTCTATCCGCTCGGGACTAAAGCCGACTATTTTGGCAAAAGATGCCGAACATGCCATGGCGATCCGTTCATAACCCAGTTTATTGGGAAGCTTGACCTCAATGGTATGTTCATCAAGGATGCTGATCAATTCTTTTTCAGCAGTCATATTTTTATGGGGCTCCACTTGGTTTCAGATCTTCAGAGAGGTTCGGATTCCATAAGTTCCTTTTGAATTCACTCATATACTGTTCGGGGCAGAGTTGAAAAAAAAGATTTGTCGTTTTCACAAGAGCGTAATCCGGGTGAATTGCTAAAATATTCAGAAATACGCTACCACGACTGCTGAAAAAATTCAATAAAATCGAAGAACGATTTTATGAAACATCATTTGAAACGCTCAGATTAGATAAAAATTAAGTGGGTCTGGCACTCAGCACAATAACGGTAATGTCATCATGTTGTTCGACGCCGCCGGCAAAAGTGTTGACCCCGCTGATAATCTTCGTTAAAAGGGAATCGGCATCCATAAAGTGGGATGCCCGGACAACATCCAAAAGGCGCTCAAACCCGTACATTTCCTTTTTCTTGTTCATGGCTTCCACAATTCCGTCGGTGTAGAAAACGATCTTATCACCGGGTGAAAGTTGAACACGAGTTCCCTGGTAGTCGGCACTCTCCAGGATACCCAGCGGGAAGGTGTCACCGATCGTTTCCACCAGAACGGCCTCACCGGTTTCCGCAAACAGGTGGATGGGCTGGGTCTGCCCGGCACTGCATATTTCAAGGGTCCGGTCTTCCGTATCCAGGACGGCGTAGAGCAGGGCCACGAACATGCCGCTCTTGATATCTTTTTTTATCTGCCGGTTGGCCCGGACCATGATCTCACCGACGCTCAATTCATTCTCGGACACCATGCGAAACACACTCCGTGATAAAGACATGACCAGCGCACCGGAAACACTTTTCCCTGTCACATCGGCAATGACCAGGCCTGTCCTGTTTTTTCCGATCTTAATGAAATCAAAGAAGTCTCCGCCCACCTCTCTGGCCGGTGTTGAACTGGCGGCAATTTGATATCCCTCGATCTCCGGGCAGTCCGCCGGGAGCATGCTCGCCTGAAGATCCCGGGCAACGGACAGGTCCTCCTCCATACGAAGCTTTACCAGGTATTGCTTAAAAAGTCCGGCATATTTAATACCCACAGTGCCGGCAAAGGCAAGGGGGGCCTGGAAAAACACCGGAAGGATAACCGGAAACCACCTGTCGCTGAATTTAAACAGAAAAACTGCGCCGGCAAGATAGCAAACGCTCAGCCCAGCCGTTCCGAATGCGGCAATCTTTAGAGAATACATACGGCAGATGATACCCATGAGAATGCCCCAGACCAGAATAATCGAAAAATAAAATAATGATCCTGCGGGTTTTACGGGCGTATCCTGGATAATATTCGAAAATGCGGTTGCGGCTATTTCCACTCCGCTGATAAATACGCCGTTTGCCTGTGAAAAAACCGTATAAAAACTGTCTTTTCTTTCCGCCAGCAATATTTCCGAAAGACCCACAAACACGGCCTTACCCTCAAAGTCTATGGGGGTGTCGCCGCCGGCACGTTCACGGAGTTGAAGTGCCTGATAGTACGGTATCGTGGTAATGGTCCGCGGGGGACCATAATAATTTATGTATCGGCTGTTATTCCCCCCGTACATTTTTATGAGGGATTTGAGGAATTCATAATTTTTCTTATTATCAGACAGGGTCTCTGAATATTCCAATTCTTCAAGCATTCTTTCTGCAATCAACGGATCGTTTTTAAAAATTTCTCTTATATTAGCGATCAACCCTTTAATGCCTTTTGTTTTCATTGCTGTGTCACTGTCGCCCGGCAGTTTTCCGGC
>CAZIIV010000386.1:0-2195 GCA_964539365.1 uncultured Desulfobacteraceae bacterium
TATGCAAAATTGATGTGGTTTTTAACAAAACGCATACTTTATCACAATTTGGCTGTAAGCCCTGAGCCTGACCGGCTTTAGGTTTGCGGCAATCCAACCGTCATTTGCGGCCATAGAGAAATACCGAACTATTTTGAAGGAAGATCCCCAAGGCGCTGCTAAGTTGATTCGGGCTGCCCGTTATCGGCGAAGTCTTATAAAAGAGAACCCAGAAATAGATTCGGAAATCAAGTACCTCCAACACATTACAAAGAGGATGAGCTACTTCGAATTACGACAGAAAAAACTTCCTATAGGAAGCGGCGTGGTAGAGGCCGCCTGCAAGAACTTGATTGATGCTCGAATGAAGAAGTCCGGAATGCGATGGAGTGTCGATGGAGGACAAACAATACTGACTCTTCATTCCATCATATTAAGCAATCGCTGGGAAAAATTTTGGTCGTACTTCATCGAGCAACATTTTGCCGAATTTCAGACGTAATATCAGGCGTACACCCACATCCCTTCTTTCGAAGAGCTGGGAATGCGGGTAAGGCAAGCCGGGTTACTTTGATACGTTTTTAGCTGAGAATCTCTGCGTATTTTTGTTCAATCGCTTGAATTTCACGGTCAGTAAGTTTTTTAAACTCTCTTTCCTTTGCCCGTTTTGAAAGCTTGCCGGTATTTTGATTCAAAAAGCGTATAAGCAGATCGACGAGCTTATCTGGCATATCAATATAGTTTTTGATGAATTCGTTAAGTAAATCATATTTTTTCAGATAGTCAACCTCGTCGGGGAGCGTTTTATTTACTGTTTCCGCAACGCATTCAAAGAAAAACTCAGCCTGTTTTGTTGCATCAAAATAGCGATATAGATCGATGGTCTCGTTTAGAACATCAACATTGTTTTTCTCTGTTGGTCGCCATTCAATCAGATCAAGGCGCGCTTTTGAGAAATGCTCAAGTATTTTACGGTATTCATCTATGCGCTCCAAAATGACAGCGGATACCGGAAATATTAACCCTTTTGGAACAAAGCCTTTTTCAGCCAGAACATGGTGAAATAAATAACGGTGAATCCGACCATTTCCATCTTCAAATGGATGGATAAATACAAAACCAAAGGCAAGGATAGTTGCCAATAAAACAGCATCAAAATCATCCTTACAAAGAAGCTCATATGTTTCGATTAATCCAGTCATAAGCGCTTTTAAATCATCTGGCCTGGCAGAGATATGATCAGGCATAGGCATGCCTGTGCTTTGGTCATGTTTACCAACAAAACCACCTTCCATGCGCAAACCTGGCTCAATAAAGCGATTATCTGAAATAACAAGTTGTTGCAGATATTCCAGTTCAGGAATGCTGAGCTTACGTTGCCCGGCTTCGCCAATTATTCTTCCCCATCGTTCGATCCGGCTGTGTGGTGGGGTTTCCCCTTCGATAGTGTAAGATGCTTTTGAGTCCTTAAGTAATAAAAAAGCAGCAGCGCGACTTAGTAGGTCGGGATGGGTCTGGCCGATATTTTTTATGGCTGTTTCGGATAGCTTCTTACCTATATATTGCTCAAGCTTTTTTGTTTTTCGGATCAAAGGGCAAAAATTGCGTGTCCCCGGCAAGTTGTTGCGGACCCGATGGCGTTTGGACGGATATGATTTTCCTTCATATTGTAACTTGCTATTAACGAGAGGAACAAAATTTCCTGTTGTTGCATCTTCAATATCAAGTTGTTCTTCGCGTAGCCATTCCCACAAAAACCATAGTTTGCGGCTATACATTCCGGTTGGCTCTGAGCGGATGATTGTCTCAATATCTCTGGCTTTAATTGTTTGAAACAATGCATTGAGAATGGATAGATCAATACCTTCATATTTCAGTGCGAAGGTTAGATGTCCATAAAGTGTGTCTTCAGGTCTATGGCGCGGTGTAAAAATATGCCAGCGCTCATAATCGTATTTTTTATGTTTTGTACCTATTGCACATAGATGATCCGGTACAGGAACTTTCAGATCATGGGCTTGAATTAGCGCGGAATATCCAGCTAAACGGGCTCCATCTTCTAAGGCTGGGAAGCCGTGAAAAACAGTTATATTCTGTGAAATTTGATTATAAATTGCCATTTTCGTGAATTACCTTTTTAATCGCGCAACCCATCATGGCATGAAAAATGATTATTGTCTATGAATTTTGATTACGTAATGCATATTTCATGAAAA
>CAZIIV010000387.1:0-2192 GCA_964539365.1 uncultured Desulfobacteraceae bacterium
TATTAAAAATTTATACTTTATGCTTGACAAAACGATTATAGGATGTCCCCTATGAGAGTCATCATATCTACTATTCAACCGGGGCCGGAGGGCTATTTAACCGGGGCTCAAAAAAACAAAAACGAAACGCGCAAATTCAACCCCGTCCCCCTTTTCATTTACCATTAAAATAACAACCTTGACAATAACAGGGGACTTGCGGTAAATTTGGTAACAATGGGAACATGAAACAACAATCCCCATTAAAGAATTTAAGGAGGTTGAAATGGAAACCCATGTATTCCAAACTAAAATACGTAAAAGAGGATATTTGGAATTAAAAAATTTGCCTTTCAAAGAAGGTACAGCAATTGAGATATCAATATCAAAGAAAGAAAGCAAAAAGAATTTTCAGAACTTGATTAACAATGATCATGTGTGGACTGATGATGATATTATAGCTATTGAGCGTGGAAGGACAATAATTAATCAATGGAAGATATCCTGATAGATACAGACGTTGTCATTGAATACTTGCGAAGTAAGGAGAAGTTCTCGACAGAATTGATAAAGCTTTTACAGAAACATGACGTTCTTCTTTCTTCAATTTCCGAAAGGGAATAGAAAAGTTAAAGATGTGGCAATGGCAGTAAAGTCAGAGACCAATGAACAAACCCAACAATCATAACGAACTTAACAATCTCAACGACCTTCTATAAACTTATAAACCAATGTATATCCCCCCAAATCAATCGCTCAATCGACAATCTTCAATTTATCTGACTATCATCAAGTATCTACGTTAATCATCAACAGTAGATTATGCACGCTGTGCACAAACGTCCACCCTCTTCCTTTAAATATCAGTTGGATAGCGAGTTATTTACTTAATTATGGACGTCCCGAAGGCCCATGCATTGTTTCCCATTAAAAAGTTGACCAAGTTGATCTCTTTTGGTAAAGTTAATCTAAATGGGTCGAAATAGACTTATAGGGGGGTGAGATTACTATGAAAATAGTCAATATTTCTGAAGCAAAAACGAACCTTTCGAAATTGGTTGCACTTGTTTACCGCGGCGAAAAGGTTGTCATTGCGAAAAACAACCTGCCACTTGTGGATCTGGTCATTCATAAGCCGGAAAGGAAAAGGAAGCTTGGCTTGCTGGCAGGAAAGCTCACCGTACCGGACAACATAATGGAAGAGGACGTTGAAATAAATCTGATGTTCTATGGCAGCGAAAAATGAATATTATCATTGATACCCATATTTTCCTCTGGGCATTAAGCGACTCCTCAAAGTTAATCGATTCGAAACGTTCGGTACTGGAAGATTTGTCAAATACAATATATGTCAGCGCCGTCAGTATTGCCGAACTCATGATAAAGGCGTCTCTTAAAAAACTTCAAATCGACTTCGATCCTGTCGCCATAGCCAAAGAAAGTGGTTTTGCACTACTTGATTTTAACGGGGAAGCCGCCTTATTGCTAAAGGATATGCCGTTTCATCATAAAGATCCTTTTGATCGAATGCTTATTGCCCAAAGCATTTCAAACAACTATCCCATCATGACGGAAGACCCCAAGATATCGCTGTATGATTGCCGGGTATTATAATTTGTTGCTTGCTTGTCAGAAGAGCTTGTACGCTTTACAAATGTCCCCGTCTCCCTATACCCTATAAAGAATCTTAAATGCATCTTTTTACCCCTGAAAAGAGTGCCCTAAGTCTCCAAAACACTTATATTAAATTGGAATTGTTCATCAAATTGTTGTTAAAATATAGTGAGAAGATATTGGGTCATTTTGTTGTGATAACAGAAACAAAATTTAGATTTATATCATTGGGAGAGATAAAATGATTGAAAAAGAATTAATCAAAAGAGTCGTGGTCGATCCTAAAATAATGCTCGGAAAACCTGTTATAAAAGGTACGAGATTGACAGTCGAGCTTATTGTAGAAAAGATGGCTTATGGAGCTACTTTGGATGATCTTAAGAAAGATTATCCTTTCCTTACTGAAAAAGATATTCGTTCAGCGTTGTTATATGCAGCTAAACGATTGGCACATGAGGAGGTATATGCGGCCTGAGGGTTTGTAAGAATGCCCTATGCTTATACCTCTTGAACTCCGAACTTTTCCAAAAACATATCTTAATCCGATCCACTAATTCCGGCCGTTTTAAATAGGTACAACGAATAAAATCATTGAATGT
>CAZIIV010000388.1:0-2184 GCA_964539365.1 uncultured Desulfobacteraceae bacterium
CCCTAAGTTCTGGGAACAGGTCCTTGGTGTCTATGTCGGACTTGATGTTTATCGGCTTGGCCCGTTCGGGAAACTCACCGACCTCATCAAGATCGTAATATTTTTCAATATGTTTTCTGGAACGGGCTATGGTGAGCAGATCAAGCAGCTTGAAATAATCGAAATTCAGCGTTTCAAGTAGCTCCTCGGTTGTCCGTTCGGCGGCATCAAGTCGAAGCCACCGGTTAAAACGTGTCTGTGCTTGACGAAGTGTTTGCTCAATACTGAAAATACCTTGGTTATAGAGGGCGTCGTCTATGCCTTCCGTGATAAATGCGACCTGATTTTTCAGATCATTCATGCGGCTGTTGACGGGTGTGGCTGAGAGCATGAGGACTTTGGTCTTTACACCAGACTTGATGATATTGCGCATCAGCCGGGAATACCTTGTCAATCCATCTTTACGCGGCGGATTGTTCCGAAAGTTATGGGACTCATCGATAACAACGAGATCGTAGTTTCCCCAGTTCAAAGTCTCTAAATTAATCTCGCCGGAACGCCCTCGTTCACGAGTGAGGTCGGTGTGATTTAGCACATCAAAATTGAATCGATCAGCAGCAAAAAGGTTTCGTTTATCGTTGACGTTGAAAAGCGTCCAGTTTTCACGAATTTTCTTGGGGCAGAGAACCAGAACGCGGTCATTTCTCAGTTCATAGTACTTGATGATCGCCAGGGCCTCGAATGTCTTTCCAAGGCCAACGCTATCGGCGATGATACAGCCGTTAAATTTTTCCATTTTGTCGATGGCCCCTAAAACACCATCGCGCTGAAACCTGTATAGTTTTCCCCAGACGAGGGTATCTTTAATGCCGGTTTTAGTCTTAATTATCTTGTCTTCATCAAGCTCGCCAATGTAATCTCGAAAGACGTTATATAGTGTCAGGAAATACACCAACTCCGGAGATTTATCTGAAAAAATGGTCTTAAGCTGTTCAAGTAAGAACGGTTTTACATCTTTTGTCGCCTCCTCATTCGACCATATCGCACCAAACCATTTTAAAAGACTTTCTGTCTCCGTCTGTGTGGTGAAGCAAGTGTTCATCTCATATCCATCCGATGGCACAGTGCCAAGCCCCGCAGACGTAAAACTTGAGCTCCCATGAATGGCTGTGGTACTGCCGTTAGGGTTCAGAACATGGAATAGATTTTGAAGAACAGGTAACGAGACCGCCCTTATATCTGCTTTCTGCTCCAACCATTGTGAGCACTCACGAGCGATTTCCACGATGTTTAATGAGTTTCGAAACCGCCTGTCGCTTTCACCTCCAGTAAGGCCTTCTATCCGAAACGGTTGCATTCCTCCAGATGCGTTTGGGAGATCGTTGGACGGAAAAAGAAGGCGTAAGACACAGGCCTTTTCAAGTTGCTTTCTAAGAGCATTATAACCGTAGATAGAAAAAATACTGGTCATGATGGAAAGCCGGGCATCCGCTTGAATACCCTTTGCCAAAGCATCTCCAACCTTTCCTTGTCCTTTGTTATCCAGTAGCACAGTCATTTTCTATTGTTTTATTCTAAAAACCATCGATCTTATATCATTAACTTCACTAACTTCGAATCCATCCACTTGCATAAAACGGCTTTTTGTTCCCGATTGGCCCATAAGTATTTTGATGAACAAAATAAAAATACCACATCCTTACAAACCACAACAAACAGGCTTAGATTAAATGAAATCCATTTTGGTTGTCAAATGGTCCTACAGATGATGATATCATCTCCAACCCGTAAGGCTCACGTAAAATACTTTTATTCAAGATAGTTGTATTATTATCTGAGATAATCTGCCCCTTTTTTCAGGATTTCTTGTTTCTGAAATACAGGCATTATCTCTTCATATTGAGCAAAAGCTTTTTTCATGTCGGCCTTGACCCTATCTCTTAGCTTTTTTGGTTCCTCAACATAAGCCTCCGAATATAGACCCATGATCCATTGCCTGATTTCATCCAGTCCGGCGACCTGGAAAGTCAATTCCAAAAATCCGCCTTTCAATTTGCGAGATCTTTGGCTTTCGTGCCAGATTTTCTCACCCGCATAACTATTTCCTTCATTCACCACGAAGCCACGAAGCGCACAGAAAGTTTTTAACCACGAATGAACACAAATGGACACCTATTATATTAAATTAACATGTTAAATTCATTA
>CAZIIV010000389.1:0-2182 GCA_964539365.1 uncultured Desulfobacteraceae bacterium
CGGCTCGGAGAGAAAACGGTATTTTATGACTTTTTGCGAGTTCATCAATTTTGAGCGAAGCGAATTAAATTTTAAGTTATGTTTTCTGCAATTATTGTTGCTGCCGGCAAAGGCATCCGGATGAATGACCCAATCCGTAAGCAATACCTGGATCTTGCAGGCCGACCGGTTCTGGCCCATTCGGTAAAGGTATTTGACACATGTAAGCTGGTAGATAAAATTTTTCTTGTTGTCCCCAAAGAAGATATCGAATATTGCCAAGAAAACATCGTCCCGTTCATGGAACTAAAAAACGGGCTTACTCTTGTGCCTGGTGGTGAACAAAGACAGAATTCGGTATATAACGGTCTTCGAGCCATGGACAAAAATACCGACACGGTGGTTATCCATGACGGCGTGCGCCCTTTTATTCAACCCCATGAACTGAAAGCGTGTATACTCGGCGCAAGAAAATTCGGTGCATGTATCCTTGGCATACCTGTCGGCGATACCGTTAAGTGTGTCGGCAAATCGGGTTTTATTGAAAAAACACTTGCGAGAGACAGCATTTGGCTTGCCCAGACCCCCCAGGCGTTTAAATATGAACTGATCATAAGAGCCCATAAAACCGCACGGCGTGATGGATGTACAGGTTCCGACGATGCATCCCTTGTGGAACGGCTGGGGGCAGACGTAAAAATTATTAACGGAAGCAAAAACAATATAAAGATTACCGTGCAGGAAGATCTGGTTATTGCACGGGCGATGTTTGATGCAATAACTGGATAGCGAAGCTTCGCCTTGAAACGACGAACTGATGTTAAACATTTTACAAAGCTATAGTCGAAAGCGATGCTGGATACTGGATGCTTGATCCTGGACAAGTAAAGAATACCGACTCATAGGACCAAATACCCGGAAACCGGCAACGAGCATCGTGATGTTTTTGTGCGATCCCTAAGGGTGATGGACTCGTAAAAAGTTCAAATTCAAGGCGTGCAAATTTTGTAATCATGAGGCGTACTTTTCGTACGTTGAATGATTGCGAAATGCAGCACAACGCAGAAGTTGGACTTTTTACGAGACCGTCAAGGATTTATAATGCCGATCTATGAATATGAGCACTTAAAACAACCCTGCTCACGGGGCAGAGTGTTTGATATAAAACAGTCAATTCAAGAGCCGTCGCTGATGAAATGCCCCAACTGCGGCGGTCCGGTGCGAAAACTCATTTCTCGAATCAGTGTCAGGGCTTCTAAATCCAACAGTGAACTGCGCGATCTTGGTTTTACCAAGCTTGTAAAAAGAGATGACGGCGTTTATGAAAATGTAACCGCTCGTGACGGGGACCGTCGCATGGTCATTCGGGGCAAACCCGAAACTCTTCCGGATTTGAAAAAAACAATCAGAGATTAATCCGTATCCAAAGAAAGCATGCACATAAAACTGTGCATCATGCCCAGATTACTGTGCTTATTTAAAGATAAGTCAATCAATTTCTACCCTCCGCATCCGCTCTGTTTTCTCCAAAATAAATTTTATTATAAAAAATTGAGAATCTCCTCAAACAAAAACTCTTTTGTCTATAGGTGCATAAAACGTCTCCTCTGTCTATTTTTTCGCAAATTGAACTCACACAATCCAGCGTCTGATAAATTATATAACCATCTAAATTTAATTGCTTATTAAAGGTGACTGTTTGGCTCGACATAAGGGACAAACCCAAAATTACAATATGCGGGGTAGGGCGAAAATAGCACATTTTTACTCTAAAGAGCTTCTTTAACCCCATCATTCCATTACTCCATCATTCCATTATTCCAATTGGGGTTCTTTTTGGCATGATTCTTGGAGAAAGTTTGGAAGCGCTTTTCATCGATTGGGAATTCCCATAAACCTTTTAATGCTCGGAACAACAAATTATTAACCAAAAGGAGGAAAAAATGACAAAAACAAAAAGGTTGGTATTCTTGTGCATTGCAGTTGCAATGGTTATGGTTTTTATTGGACCGGTATGGGCCGCAGATGCGGGAAAGATCAATTTGAACAAAGCAACGGTAGAAGAACTGGTTCAACTCAAAGGAATTGGGCAAAAATACGCAGAAAGAATCGTGGAGTTCCGTGAGAAAAACGGACCGTTCAAAAAAACGGAAGATTTAATGAATGTATCGGGCATCGGTACCAAAATCTTGGAAAAGAACAA
>CAZIIV010000390.1:0-2182 GCA_964539365.1 uncultured Desulfobacteraceae bacterium
ATCCATCTTAAGGATTTAAGCACACTGATGGAATCGTCAACGAACATGATATTGGATTTCATCGCAGTTTCTTTTTTTACGGAATCGACTTATTTGTTTTATCAAAAGCGCCTTCAACAGCACGTTTTAACACTTCAAATGAGACCGGCTTGCAAAGAAGGCCGTCAAAGCCCATTTTCTCAAGCTCATCAAACTCATCTTCTGTAACAGCACCGGAAAAAGCGTAAATAACCGTCTCCGGGTTTTTTTCTTTAATTTCCATACACAATCGAATGCCGTCTATTCCCGGTAATTTTAAATCCATTAAAATAAGCGGGAACTTTTCTCTGCTTAATAGAGCCAAAGCTTCTTTACCGTTTCTGGCGCATTCGGGATCGTATCCAAGATTGACCAGACCCATTTTCATGAATTGCCTTATAGCCTGCTCATCGTCCACGATTAATATCTTCTTTGGAACCGCTGTCATTGAAGTCCCTTTCCCGCCTACAAGTTATCTGATCCCAGTGAGTTGTGTTTTTTGTTCATACCTGTCGTTTATCTCTTGATGGGTTTTACAATATATGTGCCAAACATGGGCGGTTTGACACATTATTGTCCGTATTTTACTGGAACACCTTATTCTATAAGGGTTTCCGGGATTATTTTAAAATGGAACGAATCAGGAGATTGTTCTAATGGAAGGTTTTTATCGGGTGAAAATCATATAATACTGCACAGAAAAATGTGCACGACGCACAGGTTTTTGGGCATGCAATTCAAGAAACGTTTAAATAATATATTGTTTTGAGTAGCCGTGATCCGGGTTTCGTAATAAGAAAATTGTGCTTTTGAGGTACGATTTAGATATCTTAAAATTTTGGAAAGTTGCACTCCATTTCAGTGATCAAAGGTCGGATATTAAAAAGGCAGGATCAATTCCCGACCTTGCCTTTTGATTTAGTAACGGTCTATAAAATTATAATTTCTGTATCATTCATCGAGACGACAATCTGATATTTCTATTGATCTTCTTTGAGTTCTCTCCCGGAATGACTAAAAATAATAGTGTGTGTTGAAGCATATTTCCCGCTCATAGAAATCGAATATTTTTTCCGCGCTGAAGCTCATACTAACTGCCATGTCTGGAGCTACTGTCAAGTGTTGACTAATTATTCCACGATAGCTTCTATGAGAGTCACCAAGAAAATATTCGAGCACTTGGCCCTGAACGTTTATTGTCCAGGAATCATTTAAATATCCCTTTATTCCCAATGAAAACCCGGCACCAAATGCAAAACTATCTTGGAACTCATCGGTTAGTTCTAAATCAGTATCCAACATCCCATAAAGAAATCCTATCTTTTGATTACGGTATGCAACGCCAACACCGGTGTTTAGACGGTATAGCAAGTGATCACTACCGTCCGGCATGATTTCCATATCAAAGCCGGTATTTGCCTTCCAGGAAATCGGCTTCAGGCAGAGATCTCGGGGTGCCAAGGCTAAAATGTCAATTAAACGAAATCGATCTAAAACCAACGAATCAGTCGTTTCATAGTATCGGGTAGTAATTTCAAACAGGTTGAGCTGAGACCCTGGCACGTAACCTTCTTCCGGATCAAACAGATCATGATATGCTGGGCGGAAATTGAGTTCGGTAAAAAATAAATCTTCCCTGTGGCCAATTCCTACAGTAATCCTTGCTGGTCTATGTCCTTCGTGTGGAGAGGATAAAGGATGTGTTTTATGATTATGTGACGATACTTTTTTGAGGTCAGCTTTTGCATTCAGCACGTGAAGAAGTCGCTTTCGATACTGCTCTTGGTCCAGTTCCATGTTCGAATATTGGTACTGTAAACATTCCGCAGATAGGTCAAGCGCATCTCTTGTGTCATCGTGTGAATTAGACTTTGACAAAACACTTGTCGGAGGCTGTTCCTGCCTTAAAATCGCCATAGCAGTATCTCGAACATTTTTTTCTATCGAGTTAGAGATCTGTTGAATTTTATTTGCTAAGCATGGGCGGTATATAACCTTGGAAACTATTCCAGCTTCATTAATAATTACAACAGTATCTGAGGGAATTACCCAGAATCTCGGTCTCCCCCAAAATTTTTCTATCAAATGCAGGGAAGGTCGGGCAGCCTCTATCAGATACAGCAAATTAAAAGAACAGTTCTCCTGGAAAAAGTAATAGTCTGAG
>CAZIIV010000391.1:0-2169 GCA_964539365.1 uncultured Desulfobacteraceae bacterium
AATGAACAGTTTAAAATGTTACGGACAAATCTTTTGTTTCCTCCGTCAGGAAAATCGCCCCGGACCATATTGATAACCAGTGCGTTGCCTGCTGAAGGAAAATCTTTTGTGGCTGCAAACCTTGCCATAAGTATTGCTCAGAGCATTCAAGAGTATGTTTTGCTGATCGATTGCGATATTCGCAGGCCTACCATTCATACAAAATTCGGCTTTGGTGACGTTCCCGGGCTGAGTGAGCACCTTGCCAATGGTACACCCCTTTCTTCTTTGCTTTTGAAGACAGAAGTCAATAAATTGAGTATTCTACCCGGAGGTAAACCCCCTTACAATCCTTCAGAGCTTCTTTCTTCTCAAGGAATGTCAAAACTTCTTGGAGAGGTAACAGAACGGTACAGGGATCGTTATATTGTTATTGATTCACCGCCGCCTAAACTCACAGCCGAAACAAGTGCCATATCAAGGCAGGTAGATGGGGTCCTTCTGGTTGTAGAATACGGAAGTACATCGCGTCAAATGGTTTCAGATCTGATGGAAATAATGGGAAAAGAGAAAATCCTCGGTATTATATTGAACAAGCTGGATATGCGGTTTTCAAGCTATTACGGTATGGTGAAATACAGTAAGTACGGCAAGTATTATCAGGAGTACTAAAATGATGAATTCAAATTACTGTCACGATCACGCAGCGTTACCTGTGGGATCTTCATAAAATCATAACACGATTTTATTATGCTAAGAATTTTCAAACAATACTACCCCATAAGAAATATTTTTTTCTTTATCGGCGAAGGTTTGGCAATATATATTTCTGTTATAGTTGCCTCCCGGATAGTCCTTAAAGACCAATCAATTCCTTTTGGTACATGGGTATACTTAAAGGTTTTTCTGATCACCTTTATCTGCCAGGCGTGCCTCTATTATAATGATCTTTATGACTTTAAGGTTACGGACAGTTTTTTAGAACTTGGCATACGATTGCTCCAGGCTTTGGGTACCTCCGCTATTTTTCTTGCCGGTATTTATATTATCTTTCCTCAGGCAATTATCGGATACGGCATTTTTGCTTTAAGCGTAGCTTTTGTCATACTCTTTATCGTATCTTGGCGCTTTTGCTATAAAATCATTCTAAACCACGGTATTTTTGACCAGAATATCATTATTATGGGTTCGGGTGATTTGGCGCAAAATATAATTAATGAAATAACCCAAAGAAAAGACAGTGGATATACGGTGTCGCTAAACGTTAAAGAATATATGGGAAATAATGAGTTGCCAAATGAACAAAACAAAGCATCAATGATTTATAAACAAAACTATGACGGTCTCTGTGATATGGCAGAAGAGTTGAACATCAGCAAGATTGTTGTTGCTCTGACCGAAAAAAGAGGCGCATTGCCTACAAAAGAACTGGTAAAGTGTCGTGTGAACGGCATAGAAATCATTGAAGGCGTTAGCTTTTATGAAATGCTTACGGGTAAATTTATTGTTGAACAGATAAATCCTGCCTGGCTTATTTTCTCGGAAGGTTTTTACAAATCACGTGCCCGGCGTTTTTTAAAGCGCACTACGGACATAATTTTATCCATAGTACTGCTTATTCTACTTTCGCCGTTAATTCTCATAACGGCTATTTTAATTAAAGTCGATTCAAAAGGACCGGTTATTTTTTCTCAGGAAAGGCTTGGAAAAAATAAAAAGACATACTTGATTTATAAGTTCCGATCAATGGTTGCGGATGCTGAAAAACAGAGTGGGCCCGTCTGGGCTGAAGATAATGATTCCAGAGTAACACGGGTTGGAAGAGTTATTCGTAAATGGCGTATGGATGAAATCCCACAGCTTTGGAATGTTTTAAAAGGAGACATGAGTTTTGTGGGTCCGCGGCCGGAGCGGGAATTTTTTGTGAAGAAATTAGACGATATTATTCCCTATTTCACAGAACGTTTTTCCGTAAAACCCGGTATAACGGGTTGGGCTCAGGTTTGTTACAGCTACGGTGCATCCGTAGAAGATGCCATTGAAAAGCTGAACTATGATCTATTCTACATCAAGAATATGTCTTTTTTTTTGGATTTCATGATAATTATGCGCACCATAAAAATCGTACTTTTCGGCAAAGGTGCAAGATAGAATTTAATGGGACACAGATTTACGCAGATGAACACAGAT
>CAZIIV010000392.1:0-2155 GCA_964539365.1 uncultured Desulfobacteraceae bacterium
TCCAGTCTTTTCAATCAGTTGCAGAGCACCTGGACTCCGGTTTTCACCGGAGTGAAGACTTTTTGCGAATTCATCAAAATTAATAAACCCAAATAACATGTTCATAGGGTGTAAATCAAGGCCGTTGGTAAACGCTGATTCTTGTCTATTGACAAACCAAATAGCTGGCAAACAACAGTCTTGATTTACCCCCATGTTCATATCAAAAAATCAAACCATATACATTTTTACGGACCTGTAATGACACGTTTATCCGAACACGCGGGGTATGCGTTTTTGACCGTTATGCCGTGTTATTGTTTTTTGTCCCTGGGATAAATAACCAGCCGATCTCCCGGATGGATCGGTTTGTTTAAGTCCATACGGTTCCAGATAATAAGTGCGGCCAGGGGCACATCGAACTTCTCGGCAATAGAGGATAAATTGTCCCCCTCTTTAATGACATAGATCCGATCGGTTTTGTCTGCCTGATACTCCTTAACCAGTTTTTTATACCGTAGTTCGAACTCTTTTTTCGCTTCTTTGGGAATGAGAATGGTGTGGGCGCCTTCGGCAAGATAATGTCCCCGAATTTCGGGATTAAGATCCTTGATAACCTTAAAATCCGTTCCGGAAGCTTTTGCGATCAGACTGAGGGGGATTTCCTGGAAACAATCCACGGTGATCCGGTCGAATTTAAGGTCCGGATAATAATCATCATCCTTGAGATTAAATCCGAAGGTAACCGGGTCCAAAACAATCAGCTTGACCGAAAGAATGCGAAATATGAATCTCTGGGTTTCCAAAGGCAGGTAAAGCCGGTAATAATCGCTGGTGTGCTGCACCATAATTTCAGCAGTTAGCCCTTCTTCACCCATATTATACGCGGCCGCGGCAAGGGTCCAGGATCCCATGGATTGGTAAAGCGCCTTAAAATACGTTATGGCGGCCCGGGTGGAGGCAAACAAGTTCCGCCGCTCATCGATATTTTTGTCTATTATCAACCCGTATTTTCTGCCCGTATCCGGCATAAACTGCCAAAACCCAATGGCCCCCTTTCTGGAGCCCGCATGCGGACGGAGCGCGCTTTCGGCAATGGCCAGATACTTGAGATCCTCCGGCATGCGGTTTTGCTTCAGCATTTTTTCAATATGGGGCAGGTATCGACGGGAACGTTTCAGCCAGAGAATCACCTGGGGCCGATCCCAAATCGAAAGCAGAAGCTCTTTTTCAAATCGTTCGCGAACCTCCTGATTTTCTAAAGGAACCCGTTCCTCGCAAAACGAAAGAGCATCCATATTTTTAACGGAAGACACCAGTGAAACCAGGTCAACCGGTTGGGGTGAAGCACCGTACCCCTGAACCGCCCAAAACAACACCATGCCCAAAATCAAAAAAATTTTCTTTTTCATGCGAATACCCTCTTGCCTGAACCGGACAAGCCGGAACCAAGAAATGTTTGCCACCAAGGCACAAAGACACGAAGGATTATATTTTGTTGTTATTTCTTAGTGTCTTGGTGCCTGTGGTGAGAAGAAAAAAGTTTTGCCACAAAAAGCACAAAATTCACCATTAAGAAACTAAACCGGGCGTTTTAAATTGTGACACAATGTTAACGAACTCGAAAAAAGTAGAATTTATCACGTTTTCGGTTTTAAGCAATTAAAATTAATTATTTTAACAGATACTTAAAACTTAATATCTAAAACACATCTAAAACTTAAAACGTCCGTAAAAAGTCGTATTTTGACTTCCAACGAAGTCATTTCGATGAAATGCTGGAACATTCTGAAATTATTTGTGTTAATGACAATAATAACAGGCAGCAAAAATCAGCGGACTTCGTTGCTCATAGGCTGCCGCATCGCGGTATAACTCGGCTTTTTACGAGACCGTCTAAATCGTAATCATTTTAACTGTCGAAAGTCAAATATTGACTATTCATCGATAATATGCAAAATAAAATCGACCTTGAGTGAGGTTAAAAGCACAATCAATAAAATATAGTTTCATCTCTTTATAATTCCAGCACTTTTTTACAGTTTTAGATCCATTTTCAGTATCCATATAAACCGCTGGCAAGATGTGAAACGAGGAAGGTGTAGATTATCCTGACGGATCTACATGTCCCCAATGTCCTTTTTGGGCAATTCGTGATCGTTTTACAGGTGAAATC
>CAZIIV010000393.1:0-2149 GCA_964539365.1 uncultured Desulfobacteraceae bacterium
AATTCCGATATAAGGATAAAACAAGAAACTATGATGTTCAAGAAACTTCTCCTTTATCTTGGTCAAGAATTTTCGGTTACAAGTCCCTGAGTATATTTGGCATAGACTTGTTCTCGACTGATACTGAGTTCTTTTTCGGTATCACGAACAGGGACATTGGCCAGCATGAAAACCTCATGGGAGGGAAAAATCCCAAAATGCCGGCCGGCAAAGACAATCAGCTTGTTGCGGTTGCGTACCTTCAATTTACGGCGATACATCTGCCAGGTGCTTTGTTTGCCCAGGGCTTCCAATTGTAATTGTTGCTCCTGCCATGTTAGAAAGGCAGTAGTGAGGGCTTTCATAGCCATGGTCGTATAGGTCTGGATATAGACACCTTCTCTCGTCTTTTTCGGTGGGTGCTCAAGGTGCCAGTTCTGTTTGACCTCTCGGAAAAGGTTATTTTCCATAAGACTGCGCTCATCATACCGATCAAAGGCTATGAAGGGGTCTTTTACATCCATATTTGTCACAAAAACGATCTGTTTTTCAACAGGAGGGGCTTTGTTATTCCATTTTTTAACAACCACTGCGTTTAAAGGGATAGGTTCGTAATCTTTCTTGGTTGTATTGGCTTTGGAGCCCTCTGGATTAAACCAATCGCAGGTCAAAAGATCCGGCACAGCCCCCAGAGTGGTGATCACCTTTTCGGTGTATTTCTTTTTGCCATAGCCGTGCGTAACCTCAATCTCACGAGTAATGGGGAGAAAGGTCTCACAATCTAGGGCTAACTGACGGGCATCCTTTGCGGCTTCCATATTTCTCTTTAAAGGAATGACAAACTCAAGTCCTTGCAGGTCAATTTGATAGAGGAGCTTGCCGTCAAGAAACCCGCGATCAATGACCAGGGAATCAATGGTGCTCGATTCGGCCACATTTTCTTTGGCCTGCTCCAAGACCGCAAGCAGATGGAGATTGTCGGGTTTTTCGATCGTATCGATTTTGATAGCGAGAGGTATGCCCGTTTTGATCTCATAGATGGCCCAGATTTTCCAGCCGTACAGGGTGACTGATACTTCTTTGAGCTCGCCGTTTTTGCGATACCCACGGGCCTTCACTTTACGTTTATGAGTCACCGAACCACAGCCCTTGTATTTGCTGGTGGTTTCATACAAGGTGCAATCACCGGCGGCATGAATCTCTTTGGGGAACACACCCTGTTTTGCCAAGTGCTGAATGCAGAGGTTAAAGAAGTTCTCAATTCGTCTGGGGGTAATGGTGACCATATGATTCGCCACCGTGTCCACACACAGAGAGCCTCTAATCTCAGGTATTGGTGTGGTGCGAAGTTTTACTCCCCGCCCGCAGCTGCCATTTTTTACCTGATAGGCATTGAAACCACACATGCTCATGAGCAGTTCATCGGTCAACAGTAGATCGCTGACCTCTTCCATCGTTTTGATGGAGCCTACCGTCTTCATCAAAAGCACCAGCGCCAGCTGGATGAATGAAACATTTTTTCTTTGTTGTTTGTGTGGATCAAGGTGATCTAAAAAAGGGAAGACTTCGATCTCCTGCAAATAGGTGAAGAAGGAGTCGAATAACGTTGCCTCGTCCATGGCATATACCACATCCATCTCCCGGCGATGGTAGAGGTAATCTGCAACCTTCGCATCATCGCGTTCAGCGGTGTGCCAGAATAGTCGGTCACAGAGGGTTTCTTGCAATTGTTCTCGGGTGGTCATAGGTGCCACCTAAGCATAAAAAAGGGGCTATGTCAAATGAGCTTGCTCTGTTTTATTAATAATATCAATTAGTTATCGCAATTTTTATGTTGCCTTAGAGGCATTTTTATTGCTTTACATATACCCCCTCCCGTGTCAACATATGCTCAGGCATTCACGTGCCGATCACACGCCCTAAGACCCCTTCTAATGGAAAGGCGGAATGGTAAATGAGGGTCAGCAATATGCGATTTTTTTCAAAAAATTTAATTTTTTTTAAATCCTTATATCGGAATTTCAGAATATGAAATATATTCTTGACAAAATGACTAAAATATAATAATGGTTTAACCATTTTAAAATCACGATAAAAAGAGATCTCTGAACAACCTGGCGATTTTCAGAATTCCACGTTTTTTCAACCCAGATTATGCAGCAGGCATCGT
>CAZIIV010000394.1:0-2145 GCA_964539365.1 uncultured Desulfobacteraceae bacterium
AGCAGGATAAATTGGGCAGGTTGGGCGACGATTAATCGGGATCTCCGCCACAGAACAAAGGCGGACAAGTCCACCGCGTTCCGACAAGCGGGATAAATTTTATGGGTTCGATTGGTTGAATTGGTTCCGGTGAAATCCCCTTAGGTAAAAGGAAACATGCCCAGAAAAATGCGGGCGGAAAATGCCTGACTGAGCAACTGTTCAGTGTTTTCAACACTCCGAAAAGCCGGATCTCACTAAAAAAGATATTGAGGATGCTTTATCGTCTACTTGAATAGTTGGGAATGGGTGCCTATTCTTGTTAGTCGCAAGACGTCATCTTCGATGCAGTAAATTACCAGCAGATCGCCGCCTAAATGAAATTCTTTAAATCCTGAATAATTTCCAATCAGGCTGTGGTTCCGTGCTTCAAAAGGCAAATTTTTCCCCTCCAACAAAAGGGACAAAAATTTTATGTACTTCTCATACTGGCCATCCGTCATCTTCAGCTTCTGATAATCCTTTTTAAAGATTTTGGTCCGAAATAATTTCATGATGGCCGTTTCACGAAATCATCCATGGATACAAAATCTCCGATCAGCTTTTTTGCTTCCGACATAGCCGCCAGGGTTTCATCGTTTGGTATTTTCACTTCAAATGGAAGCCCCTTGTGACAAACGATCATATTGTTGAAAACATTGATGGCCTGCGAATAGGTCAGACCCAGATATTTTAAAATTTCCTTGGCTTGCAAATAGTTTTCCTGATCCACCCGTATAGTTGTTTGTGTTTTCATATGGATTAACCTCCTGGAGCACAGTTTGTCATTTTTTCGCACTATATCCCAGTTGGGATATAATGTCAAGGCTTCCATACTGTCTAACAATGATGATGGAAACGGAATACCAACCAGATCGCCGGGCTTAAAGCTCATTCCGGATATCATCTTCTTTGTTATCCCAAATCTGTTTCATCACCGGCTCTTGAGCTTTTTTAAACGCTTCAGTACCGAAATCCCGGTTTGCACTGATTTGTTCAATAAATTCGAGCACCTCTTTCGCCAATGGTTCAGGGAGATCTTTTGCCTTTTCACATATTTTATCTGCGACGTTCATATTTCACCATGATTATGGATCCTGTTGATTTACATTTTGAAAATTTGACGCTCTTTGGGCCTCACTTTGGTCGTCGCCTTTAGCCTTCGTCCAACAAGTCGAGATAATTGATCTTACCGCATGCCTCCTTTTATTGCCAAGGTTGTTATGTTTTCAGGGGGCTTCGGCGGATAGAGAATTGAATCTGTGTTGATGACTCCGGTTCTTTTGTTTGGAACACATCACACACTATGTTTCTTGTTGTCAGTTTTCTGCCTTTTTGACTGCCAATTCAAATACCGCCGTTACCGGGTAATGATCACTGGGGCCTTTTTTAATAACATCTGCCCGATACCGTTTAATTCCGGGCATTGGTATACGACCGCATCCAAAAAAAGAGAAAAATCGTTAATCCGCCCAAAAGATCAAATAATACACCGGTGATATTACCGCGCCGGCCGGGGATAAACGCCTGATGAAATTCATCTGATACTGCAACGGTCAGTAGAATTAAAAAGCAAAAAAGAAATTTTCCAATTCGATTCTCTTCAAACCACGGAAAACTCATCCAGAGAAGATATGAAAATATGCCATATAAAAAACTATGTCCCAATTTCCGGATCAAAAATCCCTGTGTGCCGATTGAAAAGTTCGGAATTCCGGAAAGGCAGAATATTAGTGCAGTACACAGAATCAGCAGGATAATGTAAAAGCGTCTCATAGATCCACAGATTACCCCGATGAAATAGAAAAAAAGATTTCATTGGGCTGGCGCAGATTTTCACAGATTGGAGTAATTAAAAAGGCTTACAAGTATATTTAATAACTTGTAAGCCTTTCTGGTTACATGAAGGCGGAAAACGCTTTCAGTCGATGAACAGCTATGATGGCTTATTCAACAGAAATGTTTTCCGGAAGTCTCAGGGATATGATTTTATATCTTATTTTCGGTACGGGTTATCTGCCAGGAATATACCTTCCGATTCCACCAATAAGTTTTCTACCGAATTCTGGATCGTTTCGATCCGGCGTTTTTCCCGGTCCCCGAACTCTTCCCATCTTCTGAAAACCT
>CAZIIV010000395.1:0-2144 GCA_964539365.1 uncultured Desulfobacteraceae bacterium
TAATTGATTTCCCATGTCTTGTGCAATAAATTACACAATTAACCATCTTATTTATATGGGGCCTTTGAATTTACCTCCTGAATCAACTCCTATAATATCTCAACACCAAATACTTCATCAAAATCTTGAGATCGCGTCCCCAGGTTTTTTCACCGATCACCACAAGCTCGTCATCGCCTTGAAACCCGTTGGATTTAAAATCATACGATGTTACGGCAACATGTTTCTCATTAAAAATTCCGCCACCCTTTTCCCCGCACTTTACCAGATACTGATACAGCGGGTTCCGTGGATCATCAGGATTATGAACCGGAATTTTTGAGTTTGGATACAGCAGATATTTGGCTGCATGGAAATCCAAAGCCACCGGATCGGTGCTCGCCAGAACAGCCTTTGTATGAACTACCGGAGGTTCTGTACGAGACGAAAGTCCAATCCATTCCGCTGTGGTTATATTCAGATCGGCTTTGCGGATCGTGTTTAAAAACATGCCGATTTCAGCACCAATCATGCCGGGTTCCGGGCCAGGAGACCATTTATTGAACGGGAAGGAATGAAAATTATAATATTTGTCTGTAAGTTTTCCGTTTTTATGTGGATCAGGTCCGCCACTTAAATCACTGATCCCAAGATAATTTTTAATTGCACTGGTCGCACCACAATAGGTGCTGTGATGGTTTAGTGCCGCAAAATTGATAAATTTCAGAGGTTGCCCGGTATATGCACCGTTTTCCCATACCCCGTTTTTAAAATCGATGATCGTATTCTTATCTGTTTTAAAAATCGGGTAGGTCATGATGACTTCCCGAAAATCATCTCCTCGGGCTCCGTTATCCATTGAAAGCAAGGGAACGTCCCCTGTGCCGTCGCAGTACACATAACCGCATCCGTTTACCGGGCTGAAAACCCGCTTGCCACCCTTGTCTATATCAATCAAATGACAAATTGAAAATTCATCTCCATATTTTTTCTTCAGATGTTTACCCAGGTCATTATAATTGTTAATTTGATCAAGGTCCGAATTTCTGGAAAAAATCGGCGCCCATCCGGAATGTAACGCTTCCCGGGGACAAGCCCCGCGATGGCAGTTTTCAGCCAAAACCACCTCTCCCTTAAACCCGCCATGACGGCTCATAATCAAATCCACAAACACTTTCAAAGCAGACAGGTTGGGAACGCCTTGATTCCACCATTGAACATTCGGCTTGATGATAACAATATCATCTGTTCCGATCATCCGTTCAAGGCCTCCCATCAAATCCATCACTTTTGAAAGATTCTCAGAGGGCCGGCCGTTAACAGCTCTATAAACCGTAGATTTTATATCTTGTTTCATTGTATATTTTATGGTCTCTCTTGCAACTACATCATGCCCAAAAATCAAGACTCCAAATGCCGAAAAAATTTTCTTTATGAACGTTCTTCGCGTTTCCATTTTTTTCAGTGACACGGATTAGACAAGCATTATCCTTGGACCCGACCATCCTTTTTCAGCTGTCGCTTCCAAGCCCCCAAACCTTACAACTCTCTGTTAGAACCTTTTTTTCCTATCGGCCGCAATCCCCTGACAAACTCTTTATACTCATTTTCAAAAGTCAAAGGAACAGTTACTCGCCCCAAAGGTCCGACAGGCGGCGGCCCCCAGAACATAAACGGGGGCACGTTTCTGGTAAGCACGGAACCTCCCTTGACTACAGCCCCTTCACCGACTTTTACCCCCGGTAATATTACGCAATGAGGACCGATAAAAACATCCTTTTCGATCACAACTTCTTTATATCCATTTTTGGGTCTTCTGGGTCCCCAATAGAAATGCGTAAAAATAGAAGTCCTGAGACCAATGGAGCTGTTATCACCGATAAAGACTGCTTCAGGATGTATTTCATCGATGTATACATACTGGCTTATCCAAACATTTTTTCCTATCACAACGCCACGCATTCGGTGAAGCTGTGGCCGTAGGGTGTACCCTCCCGGTATTATGGATGCCAATTTATGGAGCAATCGATTAATAATACTTTTAGACATATCCTCACCTTTTGAATAAGTTCAAAATATTGATCTTTCTCTTTAATCATTAGGAATTTAAAGAATTTCGGTTTTCTATGCAAAATGCCGATACAAAAACGCTCCTAAAATCCGTG
>CAZIIV010000396.1:0-2131 GCA_964539365.1 uncultured Desulfobacteraceae bacterium
AACACCGATTTTCGCGCTTCGAACTGACGCTAAACAATTACATGGTTTAAAGTAAGGCATATTAACAATAAATCCATTTAAACTCAAATAGTTAAACCTTATTTCGCATCGCAGTTTTAGAGGAATTATCTTATATCCTATGACGTTAATAATCCATTTATATCAGAGTTAAAATGGTTTTCCATGACAAATAGGTTTAAATTAGCTGCTTGACAAAATATCTAAATAATCAAATATATCAAGAATTAATGCACCAATAGATGATAGTGGTGAAAATATCTTCCTTGTAAAATAATATATTTTAACAATTTGTAGTTGACATGCTAAGCGTCATATACTATATAAAGGGTATGCGGGATGAAAAGTATTTCTTATACCCAAAACATGAATGGCAAAAACGCTATGAAGCGCTAAGGGCCTCCTTCGTGGATCGACTGCCGGCCAAAGCTGTCGCCGAGCGTTTCGGTTATTCCCAAAGCTATGTCAACCTGCTGCGGCATCAGTTCGTCCATGAAAAAATCGACTTTTCCGAACCCGTCCCGGAAGGGAAGATCAACCGCCGAAAGGTAAATGCGCTGACGCGATCCAAGATCTGTAGCTATCGTGAACACAAGCTTTCTGCTGGTGAAATTGTACAGTTGCTTTCCGAAGATGGCATCGAAATATCCATTCGCACAGTTGAGCGCATTCTGGCTGAAGAAGGATTTAAAAGACTTCCCAGACGCAGTCAGCTCAAACTCGGGTTGACCGTTAAAGGCGCTCAGGTGCCAGCTGTGTCCCAGAAGATTCAAATCAATGAGTTTGACAACCGAAGCATCGATTGTGATGCCGCCGGTGTTTTTCTATTTGCGCCGTTTATCGAGAAGCTCAATATTTGCCAGATTGTCCAGAAAGCCGGGTTGCCGGGCAGTAAAGCAATTCCTGCCATCAACTACTTTCTCTCGTTTCTTGCCCTCAAACTTTTGGGCACCCAGCGCTACGCACATATGGGGGACCATTCCTTTGACCCGGGGACAGGACTTTTTGCCGGCCTCAATGTGTTACCCAAGTCTACGGCCATGTCTACCTACTCCTACAGTATAGATTCTGCGCACCTGCTGCAACTGCAAGAGGCCTTTGTTCGCCAGGTTGCCAAGCTCGGGTGGTATGACAATAAAGTCGTCAATCTTGATTTTCACACGGTACCTCATTTTGGAGACGAATCTGTCCTGCAAAAACACTGGGCCGGTGCTCGCAACAAAGTCATGAAGGGAGCCCTGACACTCTTTGCCCAGGATGCTGCATCCAAGCTTATTCTTTATACTGCTGCGGACATCCAGAAACAGGAGGCTGATGACCAGGTACTTGACTTTCTTTCTTTTTGGAAAAAGGCACGGCGGGGCCTTACCCCAACCTTTGTTTTTGACTCGAAGTTCACCAGCTACTCGAACCTGTCAATATTAACAGAGCAGGGTGTAAAATTTATAACGCTGCGCCGCCGGGGCAAGAAATTGCTGGACAATGCAGATCATCTTGAGCCATGGAAACGCATTAACATTCCCCATGAAAAAAGGAAATATCCCAATCCGTTGGTCCATGAGTCGGTAGTAGAGATGAGCAATTACAACGGCCACCTGCGCCAAGTGATTGTTCGAGGCAACGGTCGGGAAAAACCTGCATTCCTGATCAGCAACGATTTTGAAGCACCGGTCGAACTGCTTGTGAGCAATTACGCCAGGCGCTGGCGTGTCGAGAATGTCATTGCGGAAGCCGTTAAATTTTTCAATCTCAACACACTTTCTTCTCCTGTTCTGATCAAAGTCCACTTTGACATTGTCATGACCATGATCGCGGATACGCTTTATGGGATGCTATCCAAAAAGCTTCGAGGTTTTGAAGATTGCGATGCACCCAAAATCTATCGTGATTTTGTTAGAGGAAAAGGAAAAATAACTGTCCGGGGTAAAGAATTGACCGTCATTTATCCGAAAAGAGCTCACAACCCAATTTTGAGATCTGTTCCGTGGCACAGAATGCCGGAAACGCTCAACTGGCTTGAGGATGCTCGCCTTAAGCTGACATTTCAATAGCAACTCGATGGAACGGAATTCTTATATTGATATGACGCTTAAACCTAGCGCGAAAATCGGTG
>CAZIIV010000397.1:0-2129 GCA_964539365.1 uncultured Desulfobacteraceae bacterium
ATCAGTAAGATTTTAAACATGATTGCTCACCACCTTAATTTTTTAGGTAAAAACAATTTTTATACGCCCCATGATAAAAAGTCCGCCTGTGTTCTTTTTTAACGCATGCAAATACCGTGCAAAATCATTGAGTTACAGTAAAATGTTGTGGATATTGTGGATTTTCAACTGGTTATGGCTGTAACAATTCGAGAGCAGGAATGCGAATGGATTGAAAACCATCTTAACTTATGGAACAAATTACAGAAAAATATGGAAAAATTTTCCTATTTTCAGCATAATACGCTCATTATTGAGAGATCTGAGGCGGTCGTCTGGACTGTCGCGAAACCTTGCGGGATATCATGCAAATTTGTAAGGTTCGCGGCATAATCAGGCGGGAAACATGGGCATCCAACAAGTGATGTTGTTTTGAGTGCGCCCCTAGTGGGTAATCCGGAGTTTCTCATCCAATGTTTTCACCGGAGGAATTACCGGCGGCTGGTAGATCATGTAGCTTTGTATGGGATACCGAGCCCCTTTTTTATGTGTTTTTTCCAGACCATCCATAAGCAACTCAAGATCTTTTGCCGGAAACGAAAAAAACATTTCACACTCGTCAGTTCCTGCCAGGATGCGTTCGCCTCGCCCGGGATGAACCAAGGCAGGTTTTCCTGACAGATAGGGTTTTATCGCGGAAAGGCAGGAAAGGCCAAAGCCCGTGGTCGATGATTCGATCAACTCACCTGAATGATAAATGAAACCGGATGTCAAACGGGCCATTTGGGCGGGAGTTCCATAAATTACAACCAGATCAGGATCAACCGGCATTTTCTCCAGAGGGAACATGGCAATTCCTTTAATTGTTCCTGCCGGAATCAGATATAGCTGCTCGGTTACGCTTTGAGCGAGTTCAATAGTATCGAAATAGCCCATGTCTAAAAAGTAGTCTGCCAAATCACTGCGATCTTCAAGTTTTTTCAATCCCAAGGCCGCCAGACATGGGGAACAGTTAATGTCTTCCGCCAATACGCCTGCGAACCTTCCCCACCGTCTTGCAAGCGTGATCCATTGACACAGGGAAATTTGGATTCCATATTTCGAGGGTCTCATAACTCCATCGGGAAGTGAATTTTCCTCTTTAATAATTTTAACTCCGAGTGGAAAAGACTGGGGGCGGATCATCTGGGAGATTTTGTCGGCACAGATTTGAATGTCCATGTTTTCCTCCTTATTCTTTCGACAGTGTTTTAGCATCATACGACATCTCAATACGAAATGTTTTTTTATTGTTCTTATAAAATATTTCTGTTAAACGAAAATAAGTCAAATTAATAATATTAATATAATTAATTAAGTTCGCTTATATCAAATGGAATGGCAGCAAATCATAGGATTTTATTATGTGGCCAAGCTTGGCAGCTTTACCAAAGCTGCTGATGCGACGTTTCGAACCCAGTCCGCCCTGAGTCAACAGATTAAGAATCTTGAACAAGAATTGGGATGCCGGCTCTTGGAAAGGATCGGCAAGCGTAAATTGCAGTTAACTTCGGCCGGTCAAAGGTTTTTTAAATTTTCTGAGACAAGTCTTAAGCGATACCAATCCCTGACTGAAGAACTTAACGAGTTAAGAGGATTGCAAAAAGGTCTGTTGAGAATGGCCGCGCCGTTCACAACGCTCTACCACCTGGTTCCCTCCGCCTTGAAAACGTATATCACAGAATTTCCAAATGTTGAGCTGACCATACTGGATCGGTCACAGCAACATATTCTCGAACTTGTTAAAAATGGGGATATCGATTTTGGTCTGGTACTGGAATCCAATGTGCCAAAAGATTTCACATCGCTCCGCTGGAACAAGGTGAGAACCGTTTTGATGACCCCCTTAAACCATGCCCTGGCCAAAGCTAAAAGAATTACATTAAAACAAATTGGAAAATATCCCCTGATTTTGCCTCCCTTAACTCTAAAATACCGTAGCAACCTGGAAGAAAGGTTTCAAAAACTGGGTATTGAGTGCCACGTGATCATGGAATCCTCCAATGTCGAGTTAAGCTCTCTGTATGTGGAGATGGGGCTCGGGATATCTTTTGCAACCATCGTGACGGACTTACCGGAATTGAAACGGAGAAAGCTGGCGTTTTTATCAA
>CAZIIV010000398.1:0-2122 GCA_964539365.1 uncultured Desulfobacteraceae bacterium
TGGTAGTGTACAAGCCGGATTACTTGAAAAAGGTTTAAGCTGGATTGCCTTGTTTATTGCATTGGCTCCTATGCTTGGATTCCTGGGAACTGTAATTGGTATGATCGATGCGTTCGACGCTATTGAGGTAGCCGGTGACATTAGCCCGTCGTTGGTAGCTGGTGGTATTAAAGTGGCCTTGATTACAACCGTAACTGGTTTGATCGTTGCAATTATCCTTCAGATTTTTTACAACTACTGTGTGTCTAAAATCGACAGCATTGTAAACAGTATGGAAGATGCTTCGATATCACTGCTTGATATGATTGTAAAACATGATGCTAAAAAATAAGAAAGTCAATGGATAAAAAAGGAAAAATAACTTCAATAATCCTTTGGGTTTTGATGCTTGTATCGATTGCACTATTTGCTTATATGATGGTGTCGATTGATGATGAGACAAACCCCGGGGCCAAAGCAGTACAGGCCATTACATTGAACCTTAACTGGGCTTACTTATTGTTTGGCATAGCTGCAGTAGTTGCTTTGGTTTTTGCAGTCGTTCAGATTGTGGGCGATAAAGCTAAAATCATTAGTACTGTTGTTTCGCTATTGATATTAGGTGCTGTTTTAGGAGTAGCTTATTCATTAGCATCAAGTGAAATTCCAAATTTCTTTGGGGTTGACAAGTTTGTTGCTAATGGTACGCTTGACGAAACGATTTCACGCTGGGTTGGTACCGGTTTATATTTTGTATATATTCTTTTCGGTGGAGCATTTCTGTCGATTATAGGTTTTGGTGCTGCCAGTATTTTTAAACGTTCTTGATGTTTGTAAACATCTTAAAAAAATTAAATTATGCCAAGGAAATTACCCGAATATAATGCTTCATCGTTGGCCGATATTGCTTTCATGTTGCTTATCTTCTTCCTGGTAACAACTACCATGGACGTCGATAGTGGCCTTGAAAGAAGATTGCCTCAGTGGGTTGACCCTGAGGATATCGAAGATACTCCGCCAATTAAGGAGCGTAACGTTTTTGTTGTATTAGTCGACCGCAATAACCGTTTGATGGTTGAGGGAGAATTAACACGGGTAGAGGACTTAAAGGATAAAGCCAAAGAATTTCTTACAAACCCGACAAATGATGAAAATCTCCCTGAAAAAGAAGTTAAGGAGATCCCATATTTCGGACCTTACGAAGTGCTGACCAAAAGTGCTGTAATTTCACTGCAGAACGATGTTGGTACAACTTACGGGAGGTATATTGCCGTGCAAAATGAGTTGATTGCTGCAATTAACGAGTTGCGTGAAGACCTGTCTCAGAGAAAATTTGGTAAATCATATGATGATCTGAATTCAGATCAGCAAGATGCCGTTAAGAAAATTTACCCGCAAAAGATATCAGAAGCTGAACCTAAAAAAATAGGAGGAAGATAATATGTCAAAATTTAGAAAAGATGGCGGAAAAGAAACTCCTGCAATTTCGACTTCAGCATTACCTGATATTGTGTTTATGTTGTTGTTCTTCTTCATGGTTTCAACGACCATGCGCGAGACAACATTAAAAGTAAATATTACCTTACCGCAGGCAACTGAAATATCTAAGCTGGAGAAAAAATCTCTTGTTAGTTATGTTTATGTTGGCCCGCCTCAAAGGCAATACATCTCACAATTAGGAAGTGAACCACGAATTCAGCTTAACGATGAATTTGCAAAGGTTGGAGATATAATCGATTTTGTTGAATCTGAACGCCAGGCAATGGATGAGAACGAGCGAAAGCAAATGATTGTATCTTTAAAAGTAGATGAATTTACAAAAATGGGTATTGTTACAGATATTAAGCAGGAGTTGCGAAAAGCTGCAGCATTACACATTAATTACTCTTCACGAAAAGGAACAGAGTATTAGAAAGAAAAATAATTTTGAATAAAATATAAAGGGTGGCTTTTCGGCCACCCTTTATATTTTTTACTTAATCTTTTTAAATCCTTCTTGTTTGAGTACGAATGCTGAGCGTGATGGTATGTATAACCTCAGATAATGCTGTTTTATTTCAGCAGGAATCGTGTAATATGTGATTCGTTCATCAATCCTGTCAAAACCTCCAAAGTTTCCTGAATCGGTATTAAGTACCACATT
>CAZIIV010000399.1:0-2120 GCA_964539365.1 uncultured Desulfobacteraceae bacterium
TTTACTGTTTATACTGTTTTATCAATATATTATCTCGGTCCGACCCCAGAGGCCGGTGACCACAGGCTGTGCCCGTAAAGGCCCCTGGCGCATGAGCAAAGTAAAGTGGGTTAATATCGCCTTGCCGGATAGTCACTTGGAATCACTTGGACTTTCGTTCCCCTGGATCTGAACTTGCCTGATCAGCCGACTCGCGCAGTACGGACCCGTATGCTGCGTGGGGTGGGAGGGGGTAGCCGTGAGGCTACTCCCTATCCCGATGACTATAGTTATTAATCATCATTGATTATTCGCAAATCCTCGATATTTGTATCAAGAAAGTGAGTATATGAACATCGCGGTGCATGGACTTTGAGTCTTTTGAAATGAACTCGAAAAGCCAACCATCCAAAAAGGCGAATTTGGACTTGTGCGTATTGTTTATTGCGCTCAAGGACTACACCGTGAAAAGGTTTATATTCCTTTGCATTTAGTCTATCCACCTGCAAACATTCATTATAAGCGTTCTGGGTTAAAAGTGCATTTCTTATCTCTTCCAACTGAGGTTCTGAAGCGCAAATAGAGGCCCCCAAATGGCAAGCAATAAACTCATAGGCAATCTTTAATGGCATAAGAGGATTCATGAGAGAGGTACCATTAAAATTCAATTCAATCTTCTCAAGATCCCATTTGGACACCTCTATACCGGTGTGGATCTCATTGATTTCATTTGATGGCGCAACATCAAATTTAGACAGGGCTTTTTCAATTTTTTCTTGAGTGCACCCTTGTTTTCTCAAAATGCTTTCTATTGATTTTCTTGCGGTTTTGGTCGGTTGTATTAGTGAGCCGTCGGCCATTTTGTTTGATTTTACAACAAACTCACCTTTGCGAATGTAGCCGGGAACAGTCCCTGCTTTACTTTTTCCTTGAAAAAGCTGCTTTTCTGTAAGTTGAGAATATAGATCAGGAATGTCTTGAGATAAATTTTCCAAAGCAATTCTGATAGATGGGTCTGATTTTGCAGCTTTTTCGACAGTCCTTCCCAATATAGAATTGCAACTCGTACATAAAAATCTAATTGATAAACGACCACCAATAGACTCTGGTATTATATGTTCCTCCGATAAATCGCTATTCTTAAGACAGAGGATACATCTGCTATCAAACCATGGAAGTTCCACGATTCATCCTTTTTGGACGGCCCAACGTTTCCCTACATATTTCCTGCCGGACGATAAGAAACAATAGCCTTATCGATTTCTACAACTTTACAGCCTATTGTTTTTGCAATTTCACAGACCGCGTCTTCTATGTTGTCGTATTTCCTCCTATTTGATGGAGTCACTTTGGGCACAGTCCATCGACCATAAAACCCATTGTAAAACATAATGAAAACTATAGATAATAGAACAGGTATCCGCTAGTTGCATCGAAAATATGCAAAACGGCAAACACTAAAGCTGCCATTGATAAAAGTTGAAACGGATAATGAGTAATATATTCGGGAAATGGAGATATATTGCGAAAACGTAATTTAAATGCGAGACCTGAGAATCCAAGCAATACAGCAGAGATGCACCAAATGAATCTTGGAATGTTCCATGAGTTAACCGGAACTATGAAATAAAAAATTTCTTTTCTGAAAACAAGAAAAAGGATTATCGAAATTCCGAAATAGACAATAGAACACCCTAATCTTGATTTGTTAAGCTCTTTTTCAGATATCGTCTCGTTTTTCTCACTCATGATTTACACTAACCCACAAACCCCGCAGATAGCGTGCCGACTTTTTGCCATCGCTCTCAATAGCGTTGTTGTGCGTTAATTTCTTTTTGTATGCGAGTGGCATTTGAATAGCCCGCAACTATGGAATGGAAAAAAGGCAACATTAAATTTAAAAGAACAAGTTCTTATCTTTCCTGAACAAATTTATAATCTCTATATAATATGATTGCATTAGTCGTAAAATCGAAAGAACATCTTTACTTATTAATATTATTCATTTATATCCCAAGTAGGTGTAAGGGACATCCCTCTCTGACGTATTGTGCCACTGTTTCCGCGATTGTCAGACCAGTCATGTGTAGGTGTAAGGGACATCCCTCTCTGACGTATTGTGCCACTGTTTCCGCGATTGT
>CAZIIV010000400.1:0-2110 GCA_964539365.1 uncultured Desulfobacteraceae bacterium
TTGTATCTGCTTTGATGTTAGTTTTAATGACAAATCCTTTATTAAATGCTCAGGATTTACCAGATTTCCCAGGGAGCAAGATTCTTGTCAGTGGCCCTGATCCTATTGGGATTGGTAAAATTGGAACTACTCAATATGAATTCACCATTAATCTAAATGCAAATTTTGACAACACAAAAATTGTGAAGGATGTTATACCTGCAGAGTTTGATGTTGCTGACCTTAGTGCATCAGCAGGAACGGCTTCTATTAAAGAGACTGGAAAATCTGCAGGGAAAGGTAATCCTTTTAAACTAGACTCACATATTATCATATGGGATCTCACCGATGTTGATACTGCAACAAGCCAAACGTTAACAGTTACTATCGAAACGTCCAATAATCCTGGACATGCAAAACGGGATATCCTCTTTTACGAGCCTACATCGTGCGGCCCCCTTTATCTGAATGATGGCGCTGTTATGATTAATCCGGATACTTTCGAAGCTGTAACAGAACCCAGTAATTCTCTGTTTGTGGCTACGTGTTTAGACGAACTTGATGAAGGAGGTTGCGTCGACGGTGATGACGATGGCTGGAGTATTGATTGTGGAGATTGCGATGATGGTAATGCGTCGATCAACCCAGGTGCCGAAGAAATATGTGAGGACGATATTGATAACAACTGCGACGGAAATATAGACGAAGGTTGCATTGCTCCTTAGCAAACAGTTGAGCGATAACTCATCCCAACTCCTCCTTAAGTTGAAAAGGCAAAGTCATCATCATGGCTCTGCCTTTTCTTTTTTAATGTCTATATGTTAATTCAGTAATAATAGAAAGTGATGCTTTTTGCTTTAGAAATTAAAAAAATGAGACCAAAAAACCTTTATAGTTTTGTTTGAAACCTTCAATTCAATACCTGTACTATACTGCAATATAGCGTAACAGTCTAATTTCATATGATATCAAAATGTTATCTTAACAACCATTTCGGTTTTTAAACGATCGGGATAATCGCCGCACGACACAATATACAGTATTATTATAAATTTTAAATTTTTCATCGGTGGTATCGTTTTTTTTAATCGTGGCAAATCTATTTTGGAGGGTTTGCCTTTTTTTGATTTTATTGATATTGATTGTTTGGTCCGTTTCTAAATCAAATCTTATTAAAATGGAGCTTTATTCAATGGTCACTCGAATCTTTTCTGTGTTTTTGCGTGTGTCTTTTCTCTTACTCATAGTGGCTTTAGCAGGAGGATGCGCAACATATGGGACAGTGATACTCGAAGATGAGACTGGTTCAGTTACTGTGGAAGTCGATAAAGGACCTGGGAAAGGTTATTATGAGAGTACGTTACCCGAAATTCCTCCCGGGCATATGCCGCCGCCGGGTAAATGCAGAATCTGGTTTCCAGGGCAGCCACCCGGACAACAGCCCCCGCCAGGAGATTGTTGGGAGCTTGAGCGACAAGTTCCACCAGGAGCATGGCTTATACGGGGGTGATTAAGGCAAAGCCCATCAACCTTCCGGGAAAGGTCAGGTTTCACCCTTATGGCCTGTGAGTCACTGTGCTATCGAGCAATTTACTTACCTCTGCCTTTCCATATGAAAATTTGAAGCCATCAATCCAGGACCTGCGTTTTACTGCAATAGATCAGAAATGATAAGAAATTTCTTTTTTTTCAATGACAACCGCATTGGTTCTTATTGGTTGTTTTGCGAACACTCACAATTTTAAAGTTCGTTTCAATGATATTCAGGGGCTGCGGAAAAACGATAAAGTCTTTTTTGATGAAACCGCCATCGGAAAAGTAACGGGTATTGAATATACCGATTCGGGAAACTATTTGGTAAGCGTAGCTATTGAAGAATTGAGATGCCGGTTGGAGAAAATTGGTAAAGAAGAAGAACTTAAGCTTGTTGAACAGAAAATGGAGACAATTTCTGCAAGGCTTTAAATGTGATCACTAATTTTCTGTTTAAAATTAACGTAGTAATTTATCTTTAAGTTTACTTTTGTTAAAAAATAATATCTATATTGGCAGAGCCACTGAAAATGCCGGTGACAAAGGCGCGGAAGTGAAGAGGAAATGACTGCTCGGTGAACACATACTCGACCGGGTA
>CAZIIV010000401.1:0-2104 GCA_964539365.1 uncultured Desulfobacteraceae bacterium
CATGAAAACAAGGCGGCATAAGCGATCTTTTGATGAGATCGGGTAACCTGCCGAAGACCTTGCGGAAGCGTTATGGTTAAGAGGAAATAATGGGGATTGAAGGAAAGTAATCTGCCGCGTAGCGGCTTACTTGAACCTGTCATTTAAGAGGGGCCGGAAAAAGCCGTGTCTCTTTTGAAAAGCATTCTTTAGATCTATTTTTCTATCTTTTCCGAACAATTTCGGTTATCGTTTTCCGGCCCTTCAATTCTAGCGTTATCTTTGAAAGTGCTGATTGAAATGAATGAAGTTGAAATCAAATTTACGCCGGAAGAAAGAGATTTAATAATTGATCATACCTTTGCCGGGCCGGATCTGACGAAAAGATTGCAAAGATTGAGAAAAAACTAAATGTGTCAAGATTGAAGACCTGATTATTTCACAAAACCTTCTTGCAATACACAATTTTTATGATATAATGTGTATAAAACCTGCTTGAGGAGGTTCAGAAATGAAACGTACGAATATTGTGCTTGATGATAAACTCGTAAAAAACTGCATGAAAGCTACGGGAATTAAAACCCAGAAAGCTTTGATTGATCATGCCTTGCGAGAACTTCTTAGACATGAAGCTCAAACTGATATTCTTAAACTCAAAGGCAATATTGACTGGAAGGGAAGTCTTGATGAATGGCGTCGCGGACGTGAATTATGATGGTATTAGTTGATACTACTCTTTGGATCGATTTCTTTGCTGCACGATCTTCAGGCCACGTTGTCGCTTTGGAGAACTTGATAAAAAGTCGTGAAGATATATACATCTGCGGTATTGTCCTAACTGAGGTGCTCCAAGGGATTAGGAAGGATTCCGAGTTCAAAAAAACGAGAGATCTTTTCAACAATTTACTCTTCTTGCCAATGCCCTATCCTGTTTTTTTAAAGGCCGCTGAAATTTACAGGGGGCTGCGTCGTAAAGGTATCACCATTCGAAAACCTGTGGACTGCATGATTGCTTCAGTCGCTATAGAAAACAACATACCACTCCTTCACAATGATAAGGATTTTGAAGCCATAGAAAAATATTGTGGCCTCGAGTGTCATAAATAATGAGAAAAGATAAGCATGGCCGCGAGATGCTACGCTCGGTCCGTTGGGCTGAAATATGGAAGGAAAAATTGATAAGATCAGAGAAATAAAGGGCTCAGGTCTTCATTCTTGACAGTTTTTCGGCACTATGTGAAGAGTGAAGGAGTGCCCTTTAGCCCGAATATTTCATGAAAATTTTCGAGAGGCAAATTGCGCTAACTGCGGGGTTTGTTGGTTCGCACCCAAAAAAAGGTACAAAATGACTAAAAAAGAATTTCTAAATGCTGTATCAAATGGCAAGATCGATATATTACAAGTTTTTTTAGACACAATATCTGCCACTGGCGCCGGCTATTGTGTAATCGGGGGCCTTGCTGTTAACGCATATGCTGACCCCGTTGTAAGCCTCGATTTATACATCATCATAGCGACTGAAGATATCGAAAAAGTATGTGAAGTGGCTTCAGAACATTTTAAGATTCAACGTTTTGCTCATAGTATCAATTTAAGCTCCACTGAATCGGATTTGAGAATACAGCTTCAGACGGATTCAAGGTATCAGGATTTTATTCCCAGAGCAAAATACCATAATGTTTTGGGTTATGATATGAAGGTCGCCGATGTTAAGGATGTTCTTAAAGGCAAAATATGGGCTTATTCCGATACAGAGAGACGCATGAGTAAAAGGCAAAAAGATTTGGCAGACATCCTGCGACTAATTGAATCATTTCCGAATTTAATGGAACAACTCCCTGATACCATACGAGACAAAATTGAATTATAAACAAGCGCATAAATACGGATCTGAACCCCTGAACCACCTCTGTGAGGATTAAGTCACCCATGATAATGGGGGAACATTGGCCGATGCGGAGAACTCAATCCATTTCCCTTTCGAATACAGCATAATCGGTCAGTCCTCCGCGTGTTAAGATTAATGGGCATGGCTCTTTGGTTTCAGGTGTCAGGTGTCGGGTGTCAGGTTTCAGGGGAAAACAAGATAACCCATGGCAATCATAGCTCTTAAGAAAATGTTTTT
>CAZIIV010000402.1:0-2101 GCA_964539365.1 uncultured Desulfobacteraceae bacterium
AACAAATAAAGGATTAGTCCCGAGTCGAGTGAAACGAGTGCTCGGGACTAATCCATGGTTCAAGAAGCCGCGGGCGATAGGGGAAAAGGTTGATAGTTTTAGGATGGTTTTGAAGGTTAGCTCGGGCGAAAGATCAAAGGAAAAATTTTAAAGCGATCGTGAATCGAACATTAAGTTATTCATCGTCCTTAAAATTGCTGATTAAAACGGTTAAAAACCGGCCTTTGGACGCACGGGTGTTATAGAGAATGCGCTTATGGCTTTATTGGGCATCTCTTGTGGCCTGAACAAAAATTATGATTTCACAGGTATATTTTTTATCCGGAAGGTCCCCATCGGGGGCCAGGCTTTAAAAAAGCCATAAACTTTAAAGCATTTCCGCAGCAGGTACATTTAATTCCTTTCTTTTTATGTTCCGGTATTTCAGGTAAGAGATCACGGATGACATCATGAATCAACGAAATGAGTTCACGTATTTTTTCAATAGACAACGAACTGTTAGGATTGAGAAAACCATAGTGTCTTATCTTCATAAACCCTTTTGGCAGGACATGCTGAAGAAATCTTCTGATAAATTCCATGGGTTTAAGTTCCATGGTTTTCCATGTTTTCCTCTCACGGTCTTTATAGGCAAACTTGATGCCGTTGTCATCAATAGACTTAATGCGGTTATTGGAAATGGCCACACGGAAAACGTACCTTGATAGATAGCGGAGGGAGTTTTGTCCTTTTCCCACTGCCTGACTATCGGCAACCCATTTTTGTTTCCAAACGGAAGGATCGATTTTATCGAACAGTTGAGCCTTTTTCATAGCATCCCTGAACTTGGCTTTAAAGATATTTTCAAGGGGTTTGGTGTGAACGAACAGATCCTGTCTTGAGGATAGCCATTCATCACCCTTTTCAGATACTGCTCCACCGGGAATAACGAGGTGGATGTGGGGGTGATACTGGAGCATGCTTCCCCATGTATGGAGTACGGCGAGATAACCGATCCGGGTTGATCCTATAAACCGTTTGTCTTTGGCTAATTTTTTCAAAGACTCATGAGCGCATGAAAACAAGGCGGCATAAGCGATCTTTTGATGAGATCGGGTAACCTGCCGAATACCTTGCGGAAGCGTTATGGTTAAGAGAAAATAATGGGTAGGCAAAAGTTTTTCCATCTGTTTGTGGAGCCATTGATCCGTTTTATCATGCTGACAGGTCGGACAATGCCGATTCCCGCAGCAACAGGCAATGAACTTTATGGTGCGGCAGTCATGACAACCATAAGCAATCGTTCCGAAAGAACCACTGCGGCAATCCATGATATCTTGAATGGCTTTTTTATGGATTGGCGGCATCCGGTCTGCATAAAGCGCCAAATATTGGGGCCCATATATTTGGAAAATTTTTTGAATAGCACTCATGACAACACCCCCTGTATCAGCTTGGCGACTCTTGCATGGGAATCGGTTTGGGCCTGTGTGGTAACATGCAGATAAATCATGGTGCTTTGTAAGGTCTTATGGCCCAGGATTTTTTGGACATGGCGTATGGGAATATTGGCTTCCAGCAGGTGTGTGGCATAGGCATGACGAAAAACATGGGGATGAACATGCTTTTTAAACCCCAGGCGTTTCAATGTGCGCTGTAAGACCCCCTGGACGCCGCTGTCGCTGACATGGGTTTTTGCAAATTGTGCGTCTTTACCCCCATTGTGGCCCAGGGCGGGAAAAATCCATTTGGGATTACGATGTGTTTTATAGTATTTTCGTAAAGTTAAAAGTGTGACTTTGGGTAAAGGGACCGTCCGATCCAGTGCCCCTTTTCCGGCATGGATATGAACCAAACCTCGCTCGGAGAGAATATCCCTGACTTGAAGTGTCGTGGCTTCCCTGAGACGAAGTCCCAGGGAATATAATGTCAGATAAAAGGTATGACTTTGTAAGGTGGGAAGGGCATAAATAATATTTCTCACTTCCTGAAGACTCAAAATGGTCGGGAGCGTCTGCTCCCGCTTCCACTTGATTTCGTTGAATATATTCCAGGAGCGGACAAGTGTTCTGGTGAAAAAATGCTGGATTCCAGCGTAACTGATCCGCAATGTTGCAGCGCT
>CAZIIV010000403.1:0-2100 GCA_964539365.1 uncultured Desulfobacteraceae bacterium
TTTATTTAACAGGGCAGGCAAATAACAATGACCGAAATTCAAAATCCCAAACAATCGCTCACGCGGCGCAAGCGCCTTCGCTAGGCATTGAACCGGTTTGGAATTTGGAATTTGGAATTTATTTGTAATTTGCCTGCCCGCCGGTTTTTTGGCGGGGTGCTTGGAATTTGTGATTTTAGACACAAAACTCCATGGCAGAGCCATATATCTCTGACCTGGCTCAAAGGACCAAAGTTTTCAATGTAAAAATAACCAACGAATTGAATGGATAAAAATTGTCTTGTTAAATCATAGTGAAGTGAGTATAGATATAGGATGCTTGTGTGTCAAGCCGGTAAAAAGGCTGATTATATCGAATTTTGGGGAGGCTATTACGAATCGTCCGTTTTTATCGTATCTAATTAGTCGCGACAGTAAAGTGAACTAAAGTTTGAAGTGAGCTAAAGTGAGCTAAAGTTGTTGAATTCTGTCAATTTTATAAAATGGTGGAGCGAAGCGGCTCCTCAACCCTGGCCCAGACCGATCATCAGTACACTATATTCAAAAAGGCAGGTTTGCAATGATGTATAGGCGATATCAATATACGCGGACGCGTCGCACCAGGGCGGGCTTTAGGCACTTTAGATCACTTTAGTCACTTTACACTTGTTTATTGAATCATTAAACATTTTAGGAAAGGAGACTGTTATGAATCCGGAAATGTTCAGAGAATATGACATCAGGGGAATTGCGGGAAAGGATATGACGGAAAACGATGTCGTGCTCATCGGAAAAGGTGTCGGGACTTTTCTTAAGAATCATGGCCGCTCACAGCTGGCCGTGGGCCGTGATTGCCGTTTGACTTCCGAACTGTATTCCGAAAAGGTTATTGAGGGCCTGCGGTCAACCGGGTGTGACGTGATCGACATCGGGGTTTGCCCTACCCCGGTTTTCTATTTCTCGATCCAGCATTTAGGACGGGAAGGCGGGGTCATGGTTACCGCCAGCCATAATCCCGGCGAATATAACGGGTTTAAGCTCTGTATGGATTTGGATTCGATTCACGGCATAGATATCCAGAAAATATTAGGTATTATTACTGAAAAATCATTTGTGCAGGGCAAAGGTTCTGTTTCTACGGCGGACGCTGTCACACCTTATCAGGAATTTTTAATTAATAATATAACCATATCCGGTCCAATCAAGGTGGGCGTGGATGCGGGCAACGGTACTGCAGGAGTGGTTGCCGTACCTATATTTGAGAACCTTAATTGCGACGTTTACGATATGTATTGCGACATGGACGGCACGTTCCCAAATCACGAAGCCGATCCCACGGTGGCAAAGAACATGCAGGACCTAATCGCCATGGTAAAGGAAAAGGGATTGGATGTGGGCATCGGTTATGACGGCGACGGGGACCGAATCGGCGTTGTGGATGAGAAAGGAAACCTTGTATACGGTGACCGGCTCATGATCATATTCGCCAGGGAGATCCTTTCGAGAAAACCCGGCGCCACATTCATATCCGAAGTAAAATGTTCAAAGACAATGTATGATGATATTGAAAAACACGGCGGCCGGGCCATTATGTGGAAAACCGGTCACTCTTTGATTAAAAAGAAAATGAAACAGGAAAATGCTGAGCTGGCCGGGGAGATGAGTGGCCACATGTTTTTTGCCGATCGATATTTCGGTTTTGACGATGCCACCTATGCGTCGTGCAGGCTCCTTGAGATATTAACCCAAACCGGAAAAAAAATATCCGAACTTTTGTCTGATGTTCCCAAAACATTTTCCACACCCGAGATACGTGTTGAATGCCCGGATGATAAAAAATTCGACGTGGTTAAAAAGGCGACCGAATTTTTCCGTTCACGATATAACATTGTGGATATCGACGGGGTTCGGGTTCTGTTCGACGACGGGTGGGGTCTTGTCCGCGCATCCAACACTCAGCCGGCCCTGGTGCTGCGTTTTGAAGCCATGACTGAAAACAGGCTTTCGGAAATAAGGAATCTGCTCGAGTCTGTTCTGGAAGATATTCAAAAATAAATGATTCCTTGTGAATGAAAAAATTAGATAAAAAAATTTTCAGCGCCCTGTTCTTTTCCATATTCG
>CAZIIV010000404.1:0-2098 GCA_964539365.1 uncultured Desulfobacteraceae bacterium
ATTCTTATTCTTTGTTTAATTCCTCTAAAAGTTTTTGTGAGATCTGGGCGGGAACTTCGTCATAATGTGAAAATTCCATGGTAAATATGCCCCGACCTCCGGTAATTGACCTGAGTTCCGGGGCATAGGTCAAAAATTCGGCCATAGGCACGTTTGCCTTAATCACCTGATTTTTACCTTTGGTGTCCATGCCAAGAACCCGGCCTCGTCTGCTGTTAAGGTCTCCCATGATATCCCCCATATATTCGTCCGGGGTCGTGATCGAAATGTTCATAATGGGTTCCAATAGAACCGGGCCTGCCTCTGCCGCAGCTTTTCTAAATGCCAGAGACCCTGCGATTTTAAACGCCATTTCAGATGAATCAACCGCATGAAAGGAACCGTCATCCAGGGTAACTTGAAAATCGATACAGGGGAATCCGGCAAGAACTCCCTTCCGGGAGGATTCAATAATACCTTTTTCAACAGCAGGTATATATTGCCTGGGAATTGCACCGCCCACGATTTTATCAACAAACTCAAAGCCTTTTCCCCTGGGAAGTGGATCCAAACGGATCCAGCAGTCACCGAACTGACCATGGCCTCCGGTTTGTTTTTTATGTCTTCCTTGAACTCTGACTGACTTGGTGATGGTCTCTCTGTAGGGAATTTTGGGTGTGTTCAGCCGAACATCAACATTAAACTTTCTTTTGAGCTTTTCAACGGTAACTTCAATGTGGATCTGCCCCAGGCCGGATAAAAGAATCTGCTTGGTTTCCGGGTTACGAGTAATCTGGAGAGCAACATCTTCTTCCAATAGTTTTGATAAAGAGGTAAATATCTTGTCTTCATCGCCCTTTGATTTGGGCTCGATAGCGAAAGAAATCAGGTGGGGAAGCGGCTCTGCACATTTAAATTTTATCTTGCGACTGTCATTGCAAAGAGTGTCTCCGGTACCCGTCTCTTTTAATTTAGCCACAGCCACAAGGGAACCCGGTCCGGCTTGTTTTATTTGTTTTTGTTCTTTACCGGCAAGTCTCAACAGCTGATTATACCGTTCGGTCGTATTTTTATTTGTGTTGTAGAACGTACCGTCTGCCCCCAGGGTTCCTGAAACCACCCTGAATATTGAAAGACGACCGGCAAATGGATCGGCAACCGTTTTGAACACAAATCCGGAAAAAGGCGCATCCGGATCGGACGTACATTCTATCTGAGTTTCACCGGCGGCATCCGTGCCAATCCAGGGATCGCGATCAAGGGGTGACGCCATGCAGTTGACAATAAAATCCTGCAAAAGATCGATACCGATATTTTTTGTGGCCGACCCACACAGAACCGGCACAAATGTTCGCGTTAACGTGCCCTTCCGTAATACATTTATTATTTCATCATCTGACAAGGATTCTCCGTCAAGGTACCGTTCCAGGAGTTTGTCATCCGACTCTATAACATTTTCCACAAGAACTTCCCTTTCTTCTTCTACCTGATCCCGAAGATCCCGGGGAATGTCAATTTCAGTTGGTTTGCCTTTGCTGTCATAGGTGAACGCTTTCATACGGATAAGGTCAACAATACCTTTAAAGTTTGCTTCGGATCCTATGGGAATTTGAGTAATAATGGGTTTTGGCTTAAAACATTCTCCCGCATCTTTGAATGTACGGAAAAAATCAGACCTTTCTCTGTCCAGTTTATTAATAAAAACAACTGATGGCAGGTTGAATTCATCCGTAAAATCCCAGGCCTGCTCGGTTTGAACTTTTACGCCGTCTACGGCATCTATTAGCACAACAGCGCCGTCGGCCGCCTGCAGGCAAAGTTTGGTATCTGAAAAAAAATTCTGGTCACCGGGGGTATCGATAAGACTGACCATGTGTTTTTTCCAGCTGTATTGATGGAATGCGCTGCTTAAACTGATGTGGCGTTTGAGTTCTTCAGGCTCAAAGTCCATAAGGGTGTTTTCATCATCGACGGATCCCAGTCTATTGGTGACACCTGTATTAAAAAGCATTACCTCGGACAAAGAAGTTTTGCCCGCACTTCCATGGCCCACGAAAGCAATGTTCCTTAATTTTTCTACATTCTCAGTCATTTACACTCCTCTCTGGTAAAATTATTA
>CAZIIV010000405.1:0-2091 GCA_964539365.1 uncultured Desulfobacteraceae bacterium
ACACTCTGTCCTACCGAACTTATCGCTCTTACCGGGACCTCGGTTCCCGAACGTTCCACACGAAATCCGTGATATGTCGCCACCGAGCCCACGATTACGCCGAATACGATTGCCTTGATCGCGCTCGTGGCAAGATCGAGCAGCGTAACGGCCTCAAAAATCCCTACGGTATACTCCTGTATCGAAAACGAGCGAATAATCTGCGTGACAAAAAAGGAACCTACAAGCCCGAAAAGGTTAAAATAGATGTTCAGCAGAAACATGGCGATGACCATGCCCAGCAGGCGGGGTACTCCCAGATAGGTAATAGGGTTAATACCGGTAGCGAGGTACGCCTCGATTTCGTTGTTTACGCCCATGGTGCCGAGTTCCGTAGTGATTGCGGTGCCTGAGCGGGCGGCTACGATCGTAGCGGTGAGCACGGGACCGAGCTCACGGGTGATCACGGTGATGAGAATTATGTACATGATCTGCCCCTGCCCGAACTGCGGGAGCAGTGACTGGCCCTGTACAATGATAATTGCGCCGATGCCTACGCTGATAACCGCGATAATGGAAAGTGCTCCGACTCCCGTGAAAAGAATCTGCATTTTGAGGACACCGCCGCCCTGGCGGCTGCGCCCCATTGCGAAATAGCTGGGAATGTCGCGCAGCAGCTCGGTAAAAAAACCGAGCGCGTAGAGCGTCTCGTAGAAGAACGCGCGTGCGCGTCTTCCTGTAGCCTCGACAAAATTCTTCACAATACCACCAGCTTCGCCCGTGGGCAGTGTCTATTACGGCACGTAGTGCAGCATACGGCCAAATCGTATACGGTATTATCCGTTATTCCGAATAATAGGTTCAAGCGGCGTATATGGCAAGAATATGATCGTGATATACTGCATTCTTGATTTTGATGTGCGTGCAGAATAGACTAAGAGAGTCGCAGAAGGGGAAAGTGAAGTAGTGCCGCGTGCAATGTCCTATAAGCCGAACTCCGTTATTTACTTTGAGGGAGATTCGAGCACTCGAGTATATGTTCTCAAGTCGGGAAGTATCACGCTTACTTCCACCGATATAGAAACCGGTGAAGAGCTTAAGGACCGCGTGGAGCCGGGGGAGTTTTTCGGAGTGCGCAGCGCACTCGGTCGTTACCCGCACGAAGAGAATGCCGTAGTGGTGAGAACGGCGCAGGTTATCGTATTCACGGTCCCCGAGTTTGAAGAGTATGCCTCCAATAACACCCGTGTTGTACTCAAAATGTTGAAGGTTTTCAGCAATCAGCTGCGAAGAATCCACTCGAAAGTAACAAATATGCTCGACCAACCGTCTCAGGTGAACCCTGAGAGCGGCCTGTATCAGATTGCCGAGTATTTTCATAAGCAAAAGCGCGTCCGGCAGGCATACTATGCCTTCGACCGGTATATTACGTTGTATCCTCACGGCCCCCATGTTGAGCAGGCGAAAAAACTACGGACACAGTTGCAGGCACGAGCCGAACGCTACAGTAGCGAAGAACAGAAAGCACCCGCGGCGAACGCCATTTCCTCAGCCGGGCCGAGTGAAAAACAGACGGAAGCTGGTGAGCTCTACTACAAGGGGCTCGAACAATTCGCGAACAGCGATTTTCGCGGTGCATTCAGATCGTTTCAGAAAGCCGCCGAAAGCGGGGACGACAGCGAGTTTACCGTGCCGGCGCTCGTGGAAATGGGACGCTGTCTTATGCATCTGAACAAGCCGGATGAATCGATCCGACACCTTTCACGGCTCGTGCAGAAATATCCGCGCATGAAGGAGCTCGCCCACGTGTTGTATTACATAGGCAGGGCTTATGAAGAAAAGGGAGAACCCGATCGGGCCGGTGGTTTCTTCCGAAAGGTAAAATCGCTTGCTCCGGGCGATGAAGAATTACAACGGCAGGTTGAGCATGCAATGCAGAATCTTTGAGTACAGAGTCTTTGAGTTCGGGGCGCCCCTATGGATCTGAATCTTCCCGCATTCGAGCGATTCGCTGTGCGCTTCGGGGCAGGTGACCTTATCTTCTGCGAATACGAGCCGGGTGACTCCTTTTATCTTATTCAGGAGGGGCGCGTTCAGATTCTCAAAATTCTC
>CAZIIV010000406.1:0-2089 GCA_964539365.1 uncultured Desulfobacteraceae bacterium
AATATGCCGGGCCTCAATACCATATCAATGCTGTAAATTTTACTCATGTTAAAACTTATTATTGCTGCAAGAAGTCCACAAACTACAGTTCCTGCCAGAATAAGGTATTTCCATTTCCATATGACTCTGAGAATATCGATGAGTTCGATTTCGTCTTCGTAATGCTCCACTCTATGATCTTCTTGTTTAGCCGGACGATCTTCATTCATGATTTTACCCTTCAATTAATTTTGCCGCAGAAAGACACTGGCTACGACAGACAAGATTTGTTGTATGTTTTGAATTTTATTGAGAATTTTAAAAAATATTTTTGATTACAAAGGATTTTTATTCAGGCGTCTCAAATGCTCTCAGAGAGGCATTGAGCACCCAATTTTCATTCATAACCAGCCTCTCGAAGCACTTCTTCTGCTGAATACTGAAAAGGTGAGACCTTAAATCTTGCCAACTCCAGGAGAAAGTCCTCACGGTTGATGCCAGCTATTTCAGCAGCTTTCTGTTGGGAGACAACTCCCATTTCGTACCATTTTACTGCAGCAGTCAGGCGTAAATCTTTCGAAAACTCTTCAGGCGACTTCCTAAACGCTGAAAATACGCCTAAGGGCAGTGTTAGGCTTATTGTCTTAGTTTCCATATTGTTTTCCTCCTTTAATAATGGGGGACCTAATAGTAATAGGGGACATCACTTTATCACTTTATTGGAGATATTCGTTTCTTAATCCTGACACCTGATTGCAAGGCTTTCGCTCAAAAAATGAATAAGTCAATGGGTGAAAACCATTTTAACAAATCGTAATGCTCCCGTTGGCTTCTGCAAGCTCTCGATGATTCTTTCTTCAATCCTTTGACCGTGCCCTTCGATAAAACCAATTTTTTGTGACCTGCTTTGTCATTCCGTGATGTTAGAGGAGTTGCACAATATGATTTTTCATTTTTTTGCTAAAGAATTCTGATTCCCGTAAAAAATATCATCATGAAGGGTTTCTAACCAGCCGGGTATTTTATTTAAGGATGGTTGTCCTATCCATTTAATATTTTTAATTAAACTTATATTAAATCCTTTTACGATTTTTGATATCGAGATGGGTTCGACCCACAAATCCTTTTCTTTGGCTTCGTTTATGATGTCTTCCCAGTTGAAAGCAAAGCTTTTTGCAATAAAAAGTACATCGATTATATCCTTTGGTTCCAATCTGCTCAATGCACAAATTTTATTTGAAAGGATATTTCTCCAGTTGTCCACTCGATCATATAAATCGAATTTCTCAAAGCCGCCATAATGAAAAGGCACATCATTTACAAAATCAATTTTGACTTGAACATCATGTTTGGCAACAAAAATCCTCAGGAAAGCATCAGATACCATACCAATATCTAATGAAAATCCGGTTTTCTTTATAAGATCAACAATCTTATTACATTGGGTCTTAAACTCAGAATTCTGATTTACAAAAAAATCAAGGTCATCCGAATACCGGTGATTCAGGTAAAACCTGCTGAGTGCCGTTCCGCCGGTAAGATAAAAATCAACGTTAGCCCCCTGAACCAACCTCAAAAGCTCATTCTGGAAAGGATAAATATTATCCTGATATGACGTTACGGGCATACAAATATTTTTCTTTTAAATCCTTGGGGCGTATCCGATTTAAAATATCGTCCCCTAACAAGTTATTAAATTCTTTGGGGGGTATCAATTTCAGGATTGTATACCAGTCATAAGAGGTGAGAATGCGATAGAAAAGATTGGACCGATTAATTGCGCCTATCTTATCGATTTCTCCCGAGAGTAAGCGATACAGCTCATCCGAATCTATTTCCATGTCCCAGTATAGTTTTGATAGAAGAGATTTTATTTGTTTTTTTGAGAGTTTTTTCATGTTTAATTTTTAACCACAAATGGACACAAATATACGCAAATATACGTCTTGAATAAAGCTGTTAAATTTTAAATACGGATTTTGCTGAGCCCCGAAGACCGGGACCTACGCTTCGCATCAACAGGCAAATATGAGCATTTTTCAAAGGTCTCTTCCTTATTGCAGCCTTGGCGTCGCGATCAAAGAAGGGGGTTTTCAATGCGAACCCCTCG
>CAZIIV010000407.1:0-2079 GCA_964539365.1 uncultured Desulfobacteraceae bacterium
GGCCAACATCTCATTTTGCGCTAACATTACGGCAAAATATTTATCAGAACAAACGATACGCGACTATTCTAAAATTTCAAGGATCGTGTGTTTTTTTTCTTTGGCAGAGGCAGCACTTAATATCGTCCGTATGGCTTGAACATTCCGGCCCTTTTTCCCGATAACCTTCCCAATATCTTCTTTGGCAACTCTAAGCTTTAATACCGCGGTCTGGTCTCCCTGTATTTCTGAAATTTCCACCTCTTCCGGTTTGTCAACCATTGTCTGGACAATTTTCTTTATCAGATCTTTCATCGCTCCGCCTCTTTCGTTTTCTGTTAAGAATCATAATGCTATGAATGGAAATATTTTTTTAAAGATTTAAACGACATTTCTATTTTAATTGCATTTTACGTACATTACAAGTCTTATGACCGTATTCTTGGAAGAAGGTCTAACACAATCAAATCCTTCGAGATTGTTTGTGCAGATATTAAGTGTAAAACAGATAGGATTAATTCCTTGTAACTATTCGGAAAAAAAGTTATAAGTTTCTTTAACCCAATTTTTTTGAACGAACCATTACCATCAAACATTTTTGATTTTCAATGGATATCAAATATCATGGGTATGTTATCATCACGAATTTCCATTACACGCTATAAAGTTTCGGGTCAACTGGACGGCTCTGTTCATGAAACGGTCTACCATGGCCTTAAACAACATGCAATTCCCAAAATTGAAGGTGACGGCTCGGAAGACCTGGTCGGATGGACATCTTTTGAAAATCCGTATGCGCCTGATTTTGAGGGGTATTCATTTGTTTTTGGCACCCACATGGTTTTTGCTTTAAGGATTGACAAAAAAGCCATTTCACCGAAACTCGTTCGGAAACATTATGCCCTGGAAGTTGCCAAACATCTTGCGGAAACCGGCCGTAATTTTTTATCCGGTAATGAGAAAAAAGCCATCAAGGAACATGTCGTCAAAACCCTTGGCCGCCGTATCCCCGCTATACCCAATATATATGATTTGGCGTGGGATTATCAAAAATCCTCTTTGTGGTTTTTTTCCAACCTAAAATCAGCCAATGAGGTGCTGGAAACACTTTTTATCAAATCCTTTGGTCTTGCATTGATCCGCTTGTTTCCCTATACAACGGCAGATCTGCTCGCCGGACTATCGGACGGAGAGCGCGATCTTTTGTTAAAACTGGCACCAAGTCCATCTGAGGAGTAACCCATGCTGGATATTGCCGTAGCATATAACCGTTACAAATTCTTAGGAAACGAATTTTTGACTTGGTTGTGGTTCATGATTGAAACCGACCAGAAGCGATTGCGCCGATACGACCCTGACCTGGTATCCTTGAACATCGGCAGTCGGTTGGTGCTTGAAAACACACATAACAACGCCAAAGAGACCGTTACCATTAAAGGCGAAGATGCCAATCTTGAAGAAGGCCTGCTGGCCCTGACAAAAGGGGCCGTTGTTACCGAAATACACTTGTCCTATAAAACCGGCACCCAACACTGGCAATTTGGCCTTAAGGGAGAAAGCCTCAATATTTCCAACCTGAAATTGCCGGAGACCGGACGGCCGGAAACCCCGGAAGATCTTGAAGGCGTTGTTATCGAAAAAGCGTATCTAGTGGAAAAGGTTATTGGGCTCATAAACACGCTTTTTTCCCATTTCGTCAAGCTTCGGCTGTCAAGTAACTGGCCCAACCAAACGGTTTCCCAAATTCGGAAATGGGCATCATCATAGAGGACCCGCATCCCCGATATGGATCACGACCCAGGGACGTTGCAAATGTAATTTTCGGAATTTCTATAATCGACCGGAAAAAGAACCACGCCGTAGCAGAGCCTTCTGCCTGTATTGGGATTCACATGCGTTAGCCCCTTGGGTTAAAAAATATGGACCTTGACATTTTTTTCTCAGCAAGTTAAATAAGACCGGTTTTATTCGAGGTTGGCAATATTTATGAAGCCGTCTCTATGCGGGATTGCCTGATTTTTCATACCTGAATAAAGGATCGCTCTATGAATCAAGAGTTAACTCCGGAGGACAAGGAGGCGCTGAAGCATGTTGCCTCAA
>CAZIIV010000408.1:0-2079 GCA_964539365.1 uncultured Desulfobacteraceae bacterium
GAAGTTATGAACCAAAGGAATAAGTTTTATGATACTTTCTGAGATAAAGAGATATTTTTTAAGACAACATGTGGTATCGCTTTCCGACCTATCTGTGCATTTTAGGGTGGAGCCGGAAGCGATGAGGGGCATCCTGGAACACTGGATTCGCAAGGGAAAACTTCGAAAATTGCCACAAAACACGCCATGTCCGAACTGCTGTGAAGCATGTAAATCAGAGAAGTTAGAACTCTACAAATGGTTAAGTGAAATGGAGTGATGTTAGAATCAAGATTTATTCGATCAGGTGAGGGTTCTTGGCAATGGGCGTCTGATTTTGAATAACATAGTTTGATGTGCTGATCCATTGAAATCGGCAATGTCTTACGGGTTCCGATAATAGGCGGAACAAGTGAAGGCGCAACAGGGTTTGCGATAATACCAGGCCCGTTGCGCCTTTTTATTTTAACCGTATAGGAGGTGCAAAATCACGAAAGATGCTCATTCTACACGTCGTGTTAACTCAATCGGCAAAGAAACCCAAAAAAAAATAAAAACTAAAACAATAAAAGGAGGAGAATTTTAATGAAGAGATTAATCCAAGGGATGTTGTGTTTGCTTGTATGCGGCTCTTTGTTGTCATTTCCGGCTTTTGCCGAGGAGATGTCCAATTATGAGATCATGAAAGAATTGAAGGCATTGAAAAACAAGACCCGAATTCTCGAAAATAAGCTGAATCGACAGGGAAAAATGTCAAAACAAGAAATCTCCAAAGATGCTTCCACCGGCCCTGAGGCACAGAGTCTGCCGGAACGGGTCCGTCGAATTGAAGAAAAAATGGAACAGAAGCAAGAGGGTATACTGGAAAAATGGGCGGATAAAATAACCCTGAGCGGACTCATCGAGGGTGAAGCTTGTTACGAAGACTATGACTATGACGATCCTGCGACCGATGATGAGGACTCGAGTGATCTTACCCTGGCCACAGTGGAACTGGGAGTTGATGTGGACATTATAAAGCATGTAAAGGTGCATGTGCTTTTTTTATGGGAAGAGGATGACACTGAGCCCGTGGACGTGGATGAGGGATATATTACCCTGGACGGAGAGGATATGGTGCCCCTGTATCTGAATGCGGGCAAGCTCTATGTTCCCTTCGGCAATTTTGAAAGTCATTTTATCAGCGATCCTTTAACCTTAGAGCTTGGAGAAACCCGGGAAAGCGCCCTGACTGTGGGATGTAAAAATGAATGGATGGATGTTTCCGTAAGTGCGTTTAACGGAGACATCGATGAAGTGGGAGAAGATAATCATATAGAGACCTATGTTGCCAGTGCTTCATTTTCCGTTCCCGAAAAACTCATTTCGAATTTCGGTATTCGGGGCGGTGTGTCGTACATCAGCAATATTGCGGATACCGACGGCCTTGGGGACGAAATAACCGAAGATGGTGGAGGTAACAAGTATATCAAAGATTATGTCGAAGGTCTGAGCGCCTTTTTAAGCATATCTTTTATGGAAAAACTCTTTCTTGAGTGTGAATATCTCGGTGCCCTTGATGAATTTGAAGCCGGAGAGTTGTCCTTTGACAACGGAAAGGAAATTCAGCCCGAGACATGGAATGTCGAACTTGCTTATATGGCAACGGATCGTCTGGAGGTTGCCGTCAAGTATGAAGGCGGCGATGACCTCGGCGATTTTCTTCCCGAAGATCAGTATGGCGCGGCAGTCACGTATAGCCTGTTTGAGAATACATCCCTATCTCTTGAATATCTTCATGGAGAATTCGAGAATGATGATGAAAGAGATGTAGTTACCACACAGCTTGCAGTTGAGTTTTAACTAATTTAGTATCCGTTCACGGTGTAATGGAGTGAGTGAAAATTCCAAATAACAAATCCCAAAAGACAAATAAATTACAATGAGCAAAATTCAAAATCCCAAACAAAAAAAAATCGCTCACGCGGCGCAAGCGCCTGCGCTACGCGTTGAACTGGTTTGGAATTTGGAATTTGGAATTTGAGATTTGTTTGAGATTTGGTGCTTGAAATTTGAGATTTAATTGACCTCTGGCGGTCGGAATTTTGCGTTTCAAAAAGT
>CAZIIV010000409.1:0-2059 GCA_964539365.1 uncultured Desulfobacteraceae bacterium
TTGTGATAACCGATCTTATTCAACTTCTCGACTACATACCATGATCTCATCCTAATCCGAGCGTTTCAAACCCGCCCTCCTGCCAAGCGGAGTGAGACGGACGGGCCGGTTGTATTGAAGATTATCATCATTAGCAAAATAATCGTGAGCCGGCGCAAGCCACTGCCTGTGATAGAGGGTTGCGTCGAGCAATAAAAATCGTATTGCTAAAATTTTAAAAAAAAGATATGGAATATAATACGTTCTCTTGATTGAAGGTAGGATTATTGGCCGGTTAGTAAAGAATCCTGGTCCAGAGGGCCAGGCTTTGGGTTACCCCTGGAAGGGGCTGTTTTCCTGAAAGTTAATTGACTTATTGAAATTCCAAATAACAAATCCCAAAAAATTTACCCTGTTAAATAATGCTTCGCATTAAATCTATGATTTATTTAACAGGGCAGGCAAATAACAATGACCGAAATTCAAAATCCCAAACAAAAAAACAACCGCTTTGAACCAGTTTGGAATTTGTATTTTCGAATTTGAGATTTACCCGCCTGAGGCGGGTTAATTTGTGATTTGCCTGCCCGCCGGTTTTTTGGCGGGGTGCTTCGAGTTTGTGATTTTAGGCACAAAGCTCCAAGGCAGAGCCGGAGAACTCTGACCCCGCAATGCGGGACAGGCATGGCCCATCGAAGATCCCGCATTGCGGGGAAGACCCAGGTTTTTCAAGGCAAAATAAAAGGTAAGGGTCATGAATATCATCACAACCTCCATACAAGGCGTCCTTATCATCGAGCCTGAAGTATTTGAAGACGGCCGCGGCTTTTTCATGGAGACCTACCACAGGGACAGATACATGACATCCGGAATTAACCGGGTGTTTGTTCAAGACAACCTTTCTTATTCCGTGCAGGGTACCGTCAGGGGACTTCACTATCAGATCAGAACCCCCCAGGCAAAACTGGTTCAGGTAATAACCGGTGAGGTATTTGATGTGGCGGTGGACATCCGTCCGGATTCCCCCACTTTCGGCAAATGGACCGGTTTCCATCTTTCGGATCGAAACCGGCGTCAGTTATTTATTCCCGAAGGATTTGCCCACGGCTTTTGTGTGCTGAGCGAAATCGCATATTTTTTATACAAATGCTCGGATTTTTTTGCGCCTGATGACGAGGGGGGAGTTCTCTGGTCCGATCCTGACATCGGTATTGACTGGCCGGTTAAAGATCCGATCATTTCTGAAAAGGACAAACAGTATCCCTGCCTGGCCGAAATTGGCCCTGATAAGCTTCCTGTTGTATAAAAAAACCTAGGGACTTCGCCCCAATTGGAATAGTGGAATAATGGAGTAATGGAATAATGGGTATGAAGGAGTTTTTTTACAATTATAATGTTTTATTTCCACCTATATCCACAATATTCCGACATTCCAGCATTCCACTCTTCCATTCTGATGGCATAAACAGGTTGCAATTAATAAACCTGTATTTTTAATAAGTTGTAGCATTTCTGAGACGTCCGATTAACTGCGGATGATATGGACCGCTTCTTCAAATTTTTTGCTGATCATAAGGGTCATCTCGGCCGCCTCCTCAAGCAACACCCCTGCTTTATCCATATTTTTCTCTTTTGCTTTTTTTGCCCAATCCCTGTATGTTTCAGCGTGATCATCGTTATGCTTTATCCAATGTTCAAGCAATTTGATCATTTTTTCATCAAATGATAACGTACTTTCAGTGTCATGCTCATGTTCATGATGGTGATGATGGTGTGTCATTTGAATCCTCCTTAAATGAACGTTTTGAAAGTAAATAATCCTGGCCCAAAGAACCAGGCTTTGTTTTATCCCCAGAGGGAGTTTATTTTGTTTGAAGTTCAAAAATTACAAATATCAAATCACAAATATTTTACCCTTTTAAATAATGCTTCGCATTAAATCTTCGATTTATTTAACTGGGCAGGCAATTTCCAATGACCGAAATTCGAAAATTCAAACAATGTTTCGTCCTGAAAGGTTTTGGCCACGCGCAGCGCAGGCGCTTGCGCCGCGTGTTGAATATTGGAATTTGTGATTTAT
>CAZIIV010000410.1:0-2054 GCA_964539365.1 uncultured Desulfobacteraceae bacterium
TTTTCTTGGGGTTAAAATCTGCTGATTGATACCTCCGCTTCGGTCAGATCATCTCTCCTTACAATTTACCTCAATGGTCAATATCATGCGCTAATCTTTTGTAATGAAAACAGATATAATTGAATTTTAAATTTCAATCATTTAAGGCCAACGCTCAATGTGTCATACAGGGGAGTTTGTAATTGGCCTTTGTGGGGTACTTAACACACACACACGCCATGAAGGAAAAAATTGATTTTGAAATAATTTTTCGGATGGATTTAATCGGTTTTTTTCCAGGTAATGACAGTTTTGGGAATGCATACACAAAATCTGGGCGGGTTATTTTGGTGGGTTGATTTAAGGTGAAAAATAGATGGTACAAAATTGGTACACATTTATTGAATCTTATTTCGTCTATTTCGATTATTTCGGTTCGTGAAATAGTGTTCAAAACGTTGTGTATTGGGCAAAGCCTTGGCTGTCGTGGTTTTATGTATCTATTTGTTTTTACTAATAATCGTACTCATAACCCGAAGGTCATCGGTTCAAATCCGGTCCCCGCTACCAAAATAAAATAAGGGACTTAGATAATTTTCTAAGTCCCTTATTTTTTGGGTAAAATTCTGATCCCCACCATGAAAAAATGAAAATCTGTGAAGTATGGAAATAAAAAAGGCGGGGTCATTTCTGAGCCCTGCCTTATGATGAGATATCTCATTGATATAAGAACAATTTGATGCTTATCGAAGCTATGTTTTATAGCAGTAAAACGTAACCCACAGTTCAGCTGTCTTTATTGGTTAAAACTGTTTGTTGTCAGATCTCCAAGTTTTCTTGCTGTCAAACTCGGGCTTGCCAAACTCGCGGGTTACGCTTCGCGTGGGCCACCCCAATAATGGAAATACTTCGTTCCCCTTCGATAAAAAACACACCATAGGGGAACCGTCTCGTCAGAGCGCGCCGAATGACACCTTTGTGGACAACCGGAAAAAGCTGAGGATTCCTTTCGATTGACGCCATCACAGCATCCACGCACAAGAGAAACTGCGCACCCAAACCATGAACTTGTTGTTCATACCACTGGTATGCATCGGCCAGATCGACTTCTGCCTCTGGTCTGACTATCAGGGGCTTTTTCATGATCTGGACCAGTTGCGGATTCGTTCTCTAACTTCGATCCAAGGAGCCCCAGCTTCAGGATTTAGATGATATGCTTCCAGTCTGCGATCAAGTTCCAATTTTTGATCTTCGCTGAGCAAAACGGCCTCCGGGACGGCTGCGATGCTGTCCCATATGTCTTCAACCATTTGAATCCGCTCGGCAACGCTCAGTTCAAGAATATCTGCTGTTTTTATGCTCATACCTACTCCTTCCATCATCATGTTTGATGCATGCTTACAATGCTTGTCTTATTGCTAAGGCTCAAAGTAATTGGCCATTAATCTCTTATATTAATTGAACCCGCCACCCCGCTACCTAGTTTTGCCCGCCCTGGGTGGAAATCCCGAAAAAAAATATCCGGATAATACAAAAATAGACTAACACACACACACACGGAATGTAAAATTTATTTGTCGATGCTGGCATAATTTTTTCTTTTAAAACACTATACCGGGTGTGCCAAATTTGTGTCATTTTTATTTATTACTATTTCGATTATTTTATTTATTTTGATTTTTGGAAGGAACTTATTTCAAAGATTAAGATTATGGAATTTAAGGGAAAGCCCTTACATTTTCCTTTGCCTCAGATGCCTTCCCATCTTTTAGAGATTTCCTAAATCCCTTAATGGCTTTTCGATACCAAAGCGCCATTTTCGGATGGATTAGTAGCGGGCGAACTTCCTTGCTCTGGTTTTCAATCAGTTTTTTCAATTCCTCCTGTCTTTGCGATATCTGTTCCAACTCATCCTTGATAAGCTCTCCAAAAGGGTTCCTTGCCACCGCGATCACTGACAATGCTGCTTGCAATCAGCAACGAGCCGAAAATTTAGTTAAAAGCCATTCCATGCAACCATTTTTCATGAAATATGCATTACGTAATCAAAATTCATAGACAATAATCATTTTTCA
>CAZIIV010000411.1:0-2052 GCA_964539365.1 uncultured Desulfobacteraceae bacterium
GTGTCCAATATCAATGTAAACTTGCTCCCTTTACCTAATTTACTTTCTACTTGAATACGTCCCCCTATTTTCTCAATGAGATTATGGACGATGTACATTCCGAGCCCGGTTCCTTCTTCTGATGGGTTGCTCGTAAAAAAAGGATCAAATATTTTTTCTATGGTCTTTTCATCCATACCTCTGCCATTGTCACTAACCTCAATGATCAGGTGATTTTCTTTTGACTTATCCATGGAAACCACCAGATCGATTCGCGAATTTTCATTAAACGGTTTATCAAAGGCATTTGCGGCATTGATCAAAAGATTAGTTAAAATCTGCTCCAAAAGTCGTGAATCGATAAGAATTTCCGGCAAGTTTTCCGGAATATTGACATTTAGGGTTTTTACGGTTTTTCTGATCTTGCTCCAGCAAAGCGCAACGACTTTTTCAAGCATGGGTTTCAGGTCAATTTTCTCAATTGGCTTATCCCGTTCCGGCTTTGAAAATACTTTTAAGTCCTTAACAATGGATTTAATTTGTGTGGAACCATGTTGAATATTATCTAAAAGTTCAAAAATATCTTCACGAAATTCAGCGTAAGGCATGTGTAATACTTTCAGATCCGGATGCTTTTCCGCATATTCATCAATTATAGGGATCACCGTTTTAATATAATCCCTTAAGATCGGAATATTCACGGAAATATAATTGTTCGGATTATTGATCTCATGGGCAATTCCCGATACCAGAACCCCGATGGATGCCAGCTTTTCACTCTGTATGAGCTGCTTTTCCATCCGCTTTTCTTCGGTAATATTCTGAATGCGAATGATGGTGGCCTCAATGTTGCCGCTGTCATCTATAATCGGATATAATGAAACCTCTTCGAATTGTTCGGGGTCTTTTAGACCTCGGCGCTGAAATTTTTGCTGTCTCCCCTCTGACAGTGTCTTAGGAATGGTGCATTCCTCACATATTTCGCTTTGGTTTCCCAATCCCGCAAAACAGGGTTTTCCGATAATCTGATCAGCGTTTTTCAGCATGTAATAATCCAGTGTAGGCCGATTTACAGCATGAATGGTTAGCCCTTTGTCCAGAAGGATAAGCGGATCTGAAATCCCGTCAAAAATCGACTGGAGCATGGCCTTGCTTTTACGGAGTTCGTGTTTTGTCCTTGTGAATTCAGTGATATCCTGTACCGTGCCATTCATCTGAATGGGTCTGCCGGTTTCATTGAAGATCACTTCAGCTTCCTCATGGACCAAGCGTTCCCTGCCGTCCGATAGAATGATACGATGGTCAATGCGGTATGGCTTATTTCCATATAAAGCTTCATCAACGGACTGAACAACAAATTTTCTGTCTTCCGGATGTACGAAATTCAGAAATGTGTCGTAGGTAACCTCGAATTCCTGGGGTACCCGGCCGAAAATTCGATATACCTCATCGGACCAGTCCAACTCGTTGGTTACGATATTCCACGTCCAGTGTCCCAGATGGGCAATACGCTCAACCTGCGCAAGGCGTTCCTCACTGGACTTCAGTTCCATCTCCGCCAAATTGCGCTCAGGCAGATCTTCAACTATCAGAAAAATTAACGGTGTTTTGTTTGTTTCTCCGGATATCCGTCGGGCGTTCAGCCGGACTACCCGCAGGCCGATATGTTGAAACTCATGTTCAACTTTATAATCGTAGAAAGTGGCATCCATGCGGAGGATATCCTCAATCCGTTTTCGCAGCCCGGGGATATCCCATTGTCCCTTGCACAGGTCATATAATAATTGCCCTTCGGTCTCTTGACGGGACACCTTGAAAACCTGATAAAAAGATCTATTGGCAAATATCACCTTCACCTCAGCGTCCAGCACCAGAAAGGGTTGGCGAACTATCGATAGGATGCGTTCGGCAGGTTCATGGGTTCCTTTGTTGGTTGTCTCTAATACACTCATGTTGCTGATTTGTTTTTCCAACTCCTTGGGCCTTTGCTCCGATTCTTCATGTGCCGGTTTGTCCGGCATTAAAAACTTCTCCGATTGTTTCCGAAAAAATAAAGGCTCATACGCTCTATTT
>CAZIIV010000412.1:0-2050 GCA_964539365.1 uncultured Desulfobacteraceae bacterium
CTTTGTATTTGACAATCAGATGCTGTCTCAAATTTTATGGTTTGGTTATATGGTTGCAGAAGTGAGCTGCCCGACCAAATACTTTCCCGAAGCCTCCTCAATTAATCTGCTTCGAAGTATAAAATATGGCTTTGGATGTTTAACGACGGCTATAGCATTCCGGTTGGCCAAAATGAAAACCATAAATTCAAAGTTATTTCCCGGTTAAGAAAAATTTGATAATATAATAACTTTCTATTTTTGGACACTGACCCGCCTGCCATTGCAAGGCACGAGCGGGCAGGTGAACACCCCATACGATTTTCCGAACCTACGGGGCAGGCAGATTACCAAGATTCTTAAATTAAGAAATAATACCCAACCCGGACAAGCCGGAACCAAGAAATATTTGCCACCAGGCTCAAAGACACAAAGGATTTTATTTTGTTATTCTTTCTTAGTGTCTTGATGCTTTGTGGCGAGAAGAAAAAAGTTTTGCCACAAAAACAACAAAATTTACAACTAAGGTACTAAAACAGATTTATTCTTGACTGATATACCGGATCGTACTATATTCCAATTTAGTTTAACTAAATTGGAACTATATGCAAAAATGGAAAATATCAAGAGAATCCTGAATATAGATCTCCCGCCAGGGCAGTCCGCTTTTTTATGGGGGCCAAGAAAGACGGGAAAATCAACTTATCTGAAAGCAAGGTTTCCCAACAGTCTCGTGTATAATTTTCTCCAAACCGATCTCTTTTTTGAGTTTTCCAAGAAACCTGCTCTTTTACGTGAACGGCTGCTTGCAAAGGATGCTGATGTTTTGAATTATCCGGTGATATTGGATGAAGTACAGAAAATTCCTCAAATCCTGGACGAAGTGCACTGGCTGATCGAAAATAAGGGTTTGAGCTTTATACTGTGTGGATCAAGCGCACGCAAGCTGAAAAGAGGAAAGGCGAACCTTCTTGGCGGCCGGGCATGGCGTTATGAGATGTTCTCCCTTGTCACGTTTGAACTGGAAAACTGGAATCTGCTGAGTGTATTAAATCGCGGCCTGATACCGGATCATTATCTTAAGGATGGATATAAGAAAGCCTTGAGGGCCTATACGCAGGATTACTTAAAAGAAGAGGTTTTTGACGAGGGGTTAGCCCGGAACATTCCCGCATTTTCCAGGTTTTTTGATGCAATGGCATACTCTCATGGAGAACTTACGAATTATTCCAATATAGCACGTGATTGCGGAGTAGATTCCAAAACTGTAAAAGAGTACTACCAGATCCTCGTGGATACACTATTAGGCACTAGGGTAGAACCCTTTAAAAGGAGGCAAAACCGGCAGATCATCACCAAGGCGCCAAAATTCTACTTATTTGATGTAGGAGTTGCCGGCGCTGTCACAAAACGGCATATTGAGGAAGAGAAAGGTGAACTGTTCGGGAGAGCATTTGAGCATCTGGTTTTTATGGAGATTACGGCTTATAATTCCTACAATGAAATCGATTTTGAAATCAATTTCTGGAGGACAAAATCAGGTATGGAGGTCGACTTTGTACTGGGTGGAGGCGATGTAGCCATCGAAGTTAAGGGTGCAACTCGAATCGAGAATAGGGACTTGCAGCCCATAAACGCCTTTATAAAGGAATATTCGCCACGGAAGGCATTGGTTGTATGCAATGAAAGGGAAGAAAGGGTTCATGGCCGGGTACAAATAATGCCGTATAGAAATTTCCTGCGTGATTTGTGGGAAGGCAAAATCATTCGATAACTTCTCTTTGAAATAGAGTGGTCGAAGTGTCAATAATCACCGGTGAGCGGTTGCTCCTGATTTTGCTTGCATCATCGACAATAGGCGTTTATAATAAGCATGTCATGAATAAAATAGACCCCTTTTTTCAGCATGTCTAAATCTAAATTGAATGGTTCCGAGTTCACCGTTCACCGTTTAAGGTTGAAAAGATATTCAGATTTATTCTTGAATGTTATGCTGGTTCGAACTATGTTCCGATATAGTTTAACTAAATTGGAGCGATATGCGAAAATGGAAAATATCAAGATAATCCTG
>CAZIIV010000413.1:0-2043 GCA_964539365.1 uncultured Desulfobacteraceae bacterium
TTTTGTTTCACCGGGGTAGCTCCGGCAGATGGTACTGGGGTGTCCCAAAAACCAAAATTAACCGCATAAAATCATAGGATGTCCCTTTGGTACTCAGTTAAATTTTTCGGAGAAAAGAAGTGCAGCGGATTTAACCGGGGCCTGTCCCGTTCAATTCTTCGTAGAAGACGAGCGCAGCGGATTTAACCGGGGCGGTTCAAAAAAACAAAAACGAAACGCGCAAATTCAACCCCGTCCACCTTTTTACAGACAGAATTCCCTGGAATTCCCACAATAAACCCCGTCCCCCTTTTCATATTAAAAGAAAGGTGTTATATAATGATAAGTTAATTCTCAAAAATGTGTAGATAGGAGCATGATATGGAACAAATAGAGATAACAGATGAGGCCTTGCCGATAATAAAATCTGGTATGGCTTTAAAAGAAAAGCTGTTAAACGTTAAGGCAGATAGTTATCTTAAGCGCCTTAAAAACTTTGAAAAGAAGCATAAGATGAAAAGTTCGGAGTTTTTTAAAGCGTTCACGGCAGGAAAACTTGGCGACGATGCTGAGTGGTTCGATTGGATCTTTTTATATGAGGCCTACAACAAAACAATTAAACAAAAAAGCATAATAGAAAGGCTCTCCCTGTGACCATTCGCTATTTTAAGAAGGTCAGAAATAGGATAGAAAAGCTTGAATGGTTGATAAAACAAGTAGGCATTGACACGGAATATGATGAAGATGCTGATGCCGGTATCATCGGAGGAAGTATAACCTTCAAGGACGGCTCTATCTTCCACTTTAAAGAGGTGCTTTTGGGGGAAAATAGGCATTATCGATTCCACTCTATATGGACGAGAGTAACAATCTGATATATCGCTGGGACACTGCGCCACATTACAAGGGCTTGAAAACATTCCCTTACCACATTCATTTGCCTGATGGGGTAAAGGAAAGAAAACGAGTCACTCTTATCGAAGTCCTCGATAAAATAGAAGGTGGTGTTGTTGATAAATTAGAAAGGGATGTAGAATAGGAAATTTAACGCTAATAAAAACTTTAACGATTCCAATGCTACAAATTTACCCCGCTGTGCCCAGTTCAATCCCCTGTGAGGAGGTAATCATGCCTACAAAATTCGATAGAATAACAGCCAATCCAGAAGTAATGAACGGACAACCATGTGTGCGGGGTTTGCGATTGACCGTACGAAGAGTAGTTGAAGCCGTTGCTTTGTATCCCGATTGGAAGGATCTACAGGCTGAATATCCTGAGTTAGAGAAAGAGGATATCTGTCAGGCATTGACTTTTGCCGCTAGAAATCTCGATACTCAGATCATGCCAATGGAAGCCGCCTGATGAAGGTACTTTTGGACCAAGGCCTTCCTCGCTCATCAGCCGAAATATTACGCAATAAAGGCTGGAATATACAACACACCGGAGAAATCGGAATGAGCAGGGCTACAGATAGGCAAATACTTGAGTATGCTCGAGATGAACAACGAATCGTTATCACGCTGGATTCTGATTTTCATACCATGCTGGCGGTTGAGAATTTAAATTCGCCTTCTGTTGTCAGAATTAGACAAGCAGGGCTTAGAGGCCCAGAACTCGCTGAACTTGTTGAGAAAATATGGTCAAGAATTGGACAGCAGTTGGAAAATGGAGCGATGGCAACAATTACAGAAAAAGCCATGAGAATTAGAAAAATACCGCTACATGAATCAGATTAGTAGCGCCCCTGTTTTTTCCCGCCTCCAGGTGGATTTAGCTTTGGTAGTTTCATAAGGCGGAGCTTTATTTATCTGGGATTTGACACCATTTCATATTTTAAACCGAAAAATAGTGACTATGGGCAATGACTATGGTACAAATTCGACAGTTCTTGTAATTCAAAGGAGGGGGTTCATATGGCTCAAATAGATGTCATAACAATTTCAAAATTCAAAGCGACCTGTCTTGCAGTACTGGACAAGGTAAAATGTACGGGTCTGCCGATATTGGTTACAAAGCACGGTAAGCCAATCGCCATAATCGACCCTCCACCACCACCGGAAAAGA
>CAZIIV010000414.1:0-2040 GCA_964539365.1 uncultured Desulfobacteraceae bacterium
GCAAGTCTGGCAAAAAAAAGAAGAAAGACTACGTATTTTCTCAAAAAGAACATTCTAAGTTGAAACCCTTTATTGAAGGACAAGATGTTCGAAAATATTGCATTATATCAAGTCGTTGGGTTAATTACTCGCCATCTGAGCATTATTTATCGTTATTTAACGAGCTATTCGAGAATAAGAAAATTGTAGCAAAAGATATAGTTGGTAGAAATGGGGCTCAAATAGCTCTTGATACTGAAATGTTTTATAATGATCATACCGTGATAAATGCTGTTAATTGGCACTTGCTAAAAGATGTTAAGTATAAGCCAGTGAAAAGACAGCTAACAGAAGAAAAAATAAGTGTTTCTAAAAATTTTAAACAGGAGTTTCTTTTAGGAGTCTTAAACTCAAAACTATCAAATTTTTATTTTTATGAGCTTTTCAATATTGATTTACATTTTTATCCGAATACTTTCCAAAAAATGCCTATACCTAAATGCCCAACAACAAACAATAGGATGGAAAAATTAATATCAGAAATAATTAAATTAGTAAAAAATGATGAGTATCAAAACAGCCACCACGAACGAACTCGTGTTATAGCCCTTGAAAACCAAATCGACCAAATGGTCTATGACCTCTACGGCCTGACTGAGAATGAGATCAAAATCGTGGAGGGAGAGGGGAAATCATCATGAATCGATTTGCGATGATAAATATCGGGTTAAAATCCGATGTAGGGGCGACCGGCCGGTCGCCCCTACAATGCCGGGACCGCGCCCAAAATCCATTGGTTCATTGATGACCGGTTTCAAATCGGCGGCAACCAGACGAATCAATGAATTACGCAACACCCCCGGCACGAAATTATAGCAACGCAATTATTATGAACACATCGTCCGCAATGAAATGGAATTACAAAAAATACGGGAATATATCATCAATAATCCGAAAAATTGGTTAAATGATAAAAATTACCTCAAAAGAAGGTAAGGCAACATGACGCCGCAATCCAACACATCCGAGATCATCCTTTATCAAACATCTGATGGGCAGGTCAGGATAGACACGGTCTTTCAGGATGAAACCATCTGGCTGACCCAATCGAAAATGGCGGAGCTGTTTGATGTGAAAATTCCGGCCATCTCCAAACACTTGAAAAACATCTTTGAAAGCGGTGAGCTGGATGAAAAAGTGGTTGTTTCCATTTTGGAAAATACCACTCAACACGGCGCTATTTCAGGAAAGACACAAACAAAACAGGTTAAATACTATAACCTCGACGCCATCATTGCCGTGGGCTACCGTGTAAATTCCAAACGGGCCACCCAATTCAGAATCTGGGCGACTAATATTCTCAAAGATTACATCATCAAAGGCTTTGCCATGGATGATGAGCGGCTTAAACAGGCAGAACGATGGGACTACTTTGATGAATGGCTGGAACGTATCCGGGATATCCGGGCATCGGAAAAGCGGTTCTATCAGAAAATCCGGGATATTTACGCCACAGCGATAGATTATGATAAAAACTCCGAACAGGCTCAGGCTTTCTTCAAAAAAGTGCCGAAGACCGGTACGAAGCGTTTGATCAAAAACGCAAATTGGTCGAGGCGCGAGCTGCCGACGAGGAAGACTGGCAAGAACTGGAACAATTAGAAAAAATGTTGCTTGAAAAGCAAGATATGGAATAAATCCTTCTGAAAGAAGGGGGGAATTAGAGCCAAATTCAGTTGTTAAGGATTACTTAACAACTGAACCGGCTGGTGGTCATCTTTCTGGAAACCGCCGAACTGCGCGCCAAGGAACGTATGGATATTCCCATGTCTTTCTGGAAAGAAAACGTGGACCGCATTCTGGAATTTAACGATAAAAAGGTGCTTACCGCTAAAGGCTCGATTTCCAATGCGGTAATGGAAGAAAAGGTCCGGGAAATCTATGCTGAATTTGACCCCCGCAGAAAGGCCTATGAAGCTGATCTGGCGGACAAGCAGGACGTTGAGGAAATCGAGGCTATAATCAAAAACCATAAAAAATAATGGCACAAGAAACGGTATA
>CAZIIV010000415.1:0-2037 GCA_964539365.1 uncultured Desulfobacteraceae bacterium
ATAATAATATGAACCCCGTTTAAAAACAACCCATTATATAACAGTCAGGCAACATCGTAAGAACTTAAAGTTTTTGCAACAATTGAAATATGGTGTAAATAAGTGTACGGGTTAAGTTTCGATCCGGATGGTTTCTACGAAAACCTTTGCAGTCCCTTTTTTATAAAAACCGAGTTTTTTGGCTGCGCCGGCACTAAGATCGATAATCCTGCCTTTCGCAAAAGGACCCCGATCATTAACCCGAACAATGATCATTCGATTATTTTCCAGATTTGTAACCTTAACGTAAGTGGGAAGCGGCAGATATTTGTGAGCGGCATTAAGTCCTTTGGGATCAAAAGCCTCGCCATTTGCCGTCATATGCCCTCCTTTTTGGCGAAACGTCTCATATCCGTACCAGGAAGCGATCCCTTTTTGACGGTATTTACTGGCTTCTTTTTCAGACATGGGTACATACCTTTTACCTTTGACCACATAAGGTGCTTTCTTGACACGACCCTTTCTAATCGCATCTTTTGGTGATAAATTGTCGATGGATTCAATATCGTTATGGGTTAACGGCCAGCTTAAGGGTGCCATGACTACGACAAAACTAAATTTGCCTATTTTATATAGTGTTTTTCCAACACCTTTGGTTACTTTATATGTTGTTTTTACGGTATATTTTGTAACTTTGTATGTCGTCTTGAAGATACTGCAAGATAAAAAAAATAAGCCCGCAAACAGCAAAAGAATCCATAAGAATATTTTATCTTTTTTATGCTTCATTTCGATTGGTTACAAAACTCCATGCAAGTCGGTTATACCCATTTAAACATGAATGCAAAGGAGTTGTCCCATTTGGAATAGCGAAGGGGGGACCAGCTAGAATCAGATGAAAAATTTTATCGGCTAAATACAAAAAGACAAAACAGTTTCCAGTTGGCCAAGATATCCTCCATAGAAATGATCAGCACCGTGAATAATTTCAAAGCGAGCATCGGGATTCCATGTGGGCAGTATTTTTTTTATAGCATCGACCGGTGCAATATCATCCCGGCTGCCGGTTACAACAAACTTTAAACCGTGCATTGCACTTATTTCGCTAAAATCCATAAACCCTACCGGAGGTGAAACCATGGCCATATTCTCAAGGCAAATATCCTCTCGAACAGCGGCATGGGCGTTTACCCAGGTGCCGAATGAATACCCGGCAAGATCTATTCTCTGGATCCCCATATCCGAAAGAAATGAGAAGGCGGCCAAAACATCCTTCTGTTCCCCCAAGCCATTATCATACTGCCCTCGGCTTTTTCCAACTCCCCTGAAATTAAATTTTAATGTTGAATATCCTTTTATATTATAGACATGAACGATGGTTTCAACTACCAGATTATACATATCTCCGCCGTAGAGCGGATGCGGATGGGTAACCACTACCCCCTTATTCTCGTCTTTTTTATTAAACAGTCCTTCTATTTCATAATTTTCTGATAAAAACTTTATTTTTTCAATCATTTGCATTCCTCAAGACAAAAATCGGATTTTTCTGAAATTAACATAATATGGGAATATGTTGGATACAACATTACAGAGCGGATGTCAAAATTCAAATTAATCAGGATGCCCTGCTAAAGGAAAAATGACCGCATAATCCACTTGACTTTTTTTAATAATGAAAATAATATGAAGATAATCAATAAAGGCCCGTTCTTAATTGGCGGACGGTTTCGTTCTGAAGGAAAGATTTATTTGTCATAGCGGCAACCTGCAGTCTGGAACTATGAGAATTTTTTGAAAGGAGAGTGTGTCACTATGGCTAATGGAATCGTAAAATGGTTTAACAGCAGCAAAGGCTATGGTTTCATTGAGCAGGAAGATGGTCCGGATGTATTTGTTCATCATACGGGAATCAATGCAACCGGTTTCAAAACTCTTGATGAAGGCGACCGAGTAACCTTTGACATCGAGCAAGGCAAAAAAGGTCCTGCTGCAGCAAATGTTACCGTAGTTTAGTTCACCAATTTTAAATTAACTAAGGGCATTTTCCGGAAAACA
>CAZIIV010000416.1:0-2031 GCA_964539365.1 uncultured Desulfobacteraceae bacterium
GTTACAGCATTAGCCACAGCGGTGGTGCGTGGTGCGTTTGAATATCAGGGACAAAAATGTTCGGCTGCCTCGCGCGTTTATGTGCCCGAGAGCATCTGGGATGAGTTCTGGAATAAAACAGAAGCTCAACTTAAAGAAGTTAAAATGGGGCCACCCGAAGATTTCACCAACTTTGTGAATGCTGTAATTGATGAAGCGTCATTTGATAAACTTAAAGGTTTCATTGACCAGGCACAGGATGATAAAGATGCAGATGTTATTTATGGCGGGAACTGCGACAAAACAACAGGCTACTACATACAGCCTACTGTGATTTTGGCCCACAAACCCGATTACATTACCATGCAGGAAGAGTTGTTTGGGCCGGTGGTTACCGTTTGTAAATACGACGACAATAAACTGGATGAAACACTGGAAATACTTGATAACACATCGATGTATGCATTAACTGGCGCTGTTTTCTCACAGGACCGTTACAACATCGAGAAAATAACCAAACGGTTGACGAATTCATCGGGCAACTTCTACATCAATGACAAGCCTACCGGAGCGGTAGTTGGCCAACAACCATTTGGAGGGGCACGTGGTTCGGGCACCAACGATAAAGCCGGCTCGGTATTCAACATGTTGCGATGGACATCCATCCGCACCATCAAAGAAACCTATGTACCGGCTCAACATTTTATGTACCCAAAATTTTTACCGGATGAATAGAAGTAGATAAAAATAAAGTTAGCAAAGGCGCAAAATTATCTTGAGGTGATAATTTTGCGCCTTTTTATTTAAATAAATAAACAAACCATCATTCTTTTACACACCGCACATTTCTGTAATGCTGTTTATTGCTGCCAAATTGAAGTGCCGTTTGTTCATATTTGTTAAACCACAAACAAATTGCTTTGCCGTTTTCTTCTTCGGTCGATGTCCACAGGTAACCATAATCGTTTAAGCCTTCAATAGAAGCATCATTGAAAAAGTATCCATTCAGTGTTATATTTAAATTGCTTTCACCTTCAACAAGTTTAGGATAAGCATTTTCAGGTCCGCCCAATTCGTTAATCAATTTATCAAAATCGGCTTTCGATGGGAGTTTCCAACCCTCGGGGCAGGCTTTCTGTGCCATTTCAAACGTGTAGTATCGCCCATATTGTCCGCAGTTGTTGTCGTGGCATTTACTTCCGGAAATGTTGAACGAAAGGTTGCTTCCCATCCATGTCTGATCGCCAATTGTTACCAGCGGGTACTCCTGTCCGTCGCGTGGGTCTGTAAACGATTCTGGGTTTGGTTCGGTGAACGACGAATGTGAACGGATGGTTTGTGTTACTTCTTTATCTACAACCGGGTTGCCGTAGTAGTCAATAAAGCCGGTGTCTCCGCCGGGTTTCTGGCTCATAATAATGCCATCGCCTATACGTTTGAGGTTGGTATATACGGGGTCGATGATTTCGCGTCCGCTGCGGTCGATGAAGCCAAATTTACCATCACGTTTTACCATGGCAATGTTGTTTTTAAAATCTTCGGCATACTCATATTTCAAAAGCACAACCTCTTTACCTTCCTGATTTACAAAACCATATTTTCCGTTGTTGAAAACTTTATAAAAGCCGCCATTGTCAATATCCCAAACAAAATTGAAATCTAACTCAACTACTTCTTCACCATCCATGTCAACAAGGGCCCAGTTTTCATTTTGGCGGGTTAAAACCAGTTCGTTAAAAAATTCACCAGCCATATCATATTTTATGGGGACCACTTCATTGCCTTTGTCGTCAACAAAACCGAAGCGCTGGTTTTGCATCACTTTTGCGCGTTCATTCGAAAAATCACGGGCAAAGTCATACTTCAACGGGATAACTGTTTCGCCTTTTTTGTTAATGAAACCATATTTGCCATCTTCACAAGCCATGGCCAGGCCTTCAGAAAAGTTTCCTACACGTTCAAATTTCACGGGTGGAATAACTTCTTCACCTTTTTTATCGATAAAGCCCCATTTACCATTTTGGCAAACCATGCACAACTCTTCAGAGAAGC
>CAZIIV010000417.1:0-2026 GCA_964539365.1 uncultured Desulfobacteraceae bacterium
AACCTTGAACCGTGAACCTTGAACCTTTTTGAGTTACATATTGGCTTCAAAGCTTTCCGGGATCGCAAATCCTCTTTGCTTCCAAATGGCTTCGCGCATGCCTTCTTTCAGGTCATGCTCGATCATTTCCCGAACCATTTGGTCAAAAGAGATTTCTTGCTTCCAGGCAAGCTTTTCCCGAGCTTTTGAAGGGTCTCCCAGAAGCGTATCTACTTCTGTGGGTCTGAAATAGCGTGAATCAACCGCGACAATGGTCTGGCCTTTCCCCAGTTTTCGAAACTTTTCACGACGATTGTATTTTTTCAATAAATCCGACGGCTGTACATCATCGGCAATCCCTGTTTCGGATACACCGCTGCCATTCCATTTAATTCCAATTCCAAGTTCCGAAAACGCACGTTCACAGAAATCTCTTACCGAATGCTGTTCGCCGGTAGCAATGACGTAGTCATCGGGTTGATCTTGCTGGAGGATGAGCCACTGTGCCCGTACAAAGTCCTTGGCATGTCCCCAGTCCCTCATGGCATCCAGATTTCCAAGATAGAGCTTTTCCTGGAGTCCCAGCGCTATGCGAGCGGCCGCTCTGGTAATTTTACGGGAAACAAAGGTTTCGCCTCGTAACGGTGATTCATGGTTAAAGAGAATGCCGTTGCATGCATATATACCGTAAGCTTCTCGATAATTTACGGTACACCAAAACGCATAGAGCTTGGCGCATGCATATGGCGAACGCGGGTAGAAAGGGGTCTTTTCGGTTTGCGGGATTTCCCGAACCCTTCCATATAATTCGGATGTGGATGCCTGATAAAATCTGGTTTTTTCTTCAAGCCCCAGCATTCGAATGGCTTCCAAAAGACGCAACGTACCCAAAGCATCTGCATCGGCGGTATATTCGGGGGATTCAAAAGAAACTTTGACATGGCTCTGGGCACCCAAATTGTAAATTTCATCGGGTTGGACTTCCTGGATAATGCGGATCAAGTTGGTTGCATCGGTAAGATCTCCATAGTGCAAGATAAAACGAACATCCTTTTCGTGGGGGTCTTGATACAGATGGTCTACCCGCTGGGTATTAAACAGAGAAGAGCGGCGTTTAATCCCATGCACCTCATATCCCTTATCCAACAACAGCTCGGCCAGATATGCACCGTCCTGCCCGGTAATTCCGGTTATCAAGGCTCGTTTCATTATCCAATATCTCCGGATGATTTATACGCTTATTCCAACATAACCAATTTGCTTCGGGGAATTCCTTGTTCCAATAGTTTTTCTAACATGTTATCTTTTGAAATCATAGAGGTAATGAGGATTCTGTCAAAGGAAATAGAATTTAGAAAGTGCGGATCTTTGACCACACTACCCAGAAATTTCTCTCCAATGTTATTATCGTCCACAACAGCTATCATTTGTATGGAAGTCTCTTGCAAAGAGATGAAAGCAATTTCTGCAAAGTCACCCGTACCATAAAATACAACTCGCCTGACCCTTTGTGTCATAAGCCCCTTGAAAAGTGTTTTGAGTTTCTCGCGGGTTTTTTTATAAAAATTAAAAGAATGCTGAATATATTGGTAAGTCAAACGTGTCTTTTCTGTGACCCCTTTTGGTGTAAGGATATATTTTACTCGATTTTTAGGAACCGTTGTGATCTTTACGTATCCCTTGTGAACAAGTCTCCTGATAAACGAGTTAACAAGCCCCAGAGAAACATCCAGCTTTCTGGACAGATCCCGCTGGCTCGGGGTGTGATTATTGTCAATCTCTTCAAGAAATTTTAATGTGCGGACGTCAATCTTATCCATAATTTTGTGGGAGAGTTGTTACGGAATACAGGAGGGTTTTAGATATATGGGAGTTGTGGAAAGTAGATCTTGCTTGAGTACAAAGCTCCGCTTAGTGAATTACATCAACTTGTACTGTGTAACCCACTGTAATCTATGTTTATTGTATATTATCTTACTGGATGGGCATTTGTCTTTTAATGTTCATGAATTGAACATCTTTTAGGCAGGTATGTCAAGTAAAAAAA
>CAZIIV010000418.1:0-2026 GCA_964539365.1 uncultured Desulfobacteraceae bacterium
TATTCTCAAGGAGATACCGAAGAAGAAGCCAAAAAAAACTTGGTCGAAGCCCTAACAGGTTTTATTATTACATGCTTTGAAATGGGAACATTATCGGAAGTGCTTAAAAATTCAGGTTTTTCACCCGCTGAAAAAATAGACCTTGAGGAGCCAGAAGATCAAGATGTAAATTTTATAAATATCCCCCTGCCATTTATGTATAAAAAAAATGGGCCTATTGAATGTCTCGCCTAACTCCTGTTTATTGGAAAAAACTTGAATGTGTTTTCTTGAGAGACGGATTTACATTTAAAAGACAAAATGGCTCCCATAGGTTTTATACAAAAGCTGGAATAATTCGCCCAATTGTTATACCTGCCTACAAAACACCACTTAGCACACACATTATTAAGTCAAATCTAAGAACAGCAGCAATGTCCCGTGATAGGTATTTTGAGTTGCTAAATGATTGTTAGGCTAATGTAATTTAGTGTATGGTCTGGTAAAAGAGGCTTTCAAAGAATAAAAACAGATGATTTGACTTCATTCTTTTTAATTGGAAAGCATCATGCAGCTTGTCATCAACAGTCCCGGAACTTTTATAACCCAAAAAGACGAATGTTTCAGGCTTAAACAAAAAGAAAAAGTCTTTGACATTTCACCCTTAAAGGTCGAGTCGATCGTCATCTCAAACCAGGCAATGATTTCAACACAGGCAGTGATCCTGGCCCTGGAACACAATACTGATGTCATTTTCCTTGATTCCTTTGGAGATCCGATGGGTCGTGTCTGGTTTTCAAAACTGGGCAGCACCGCCCTGATCCGAAGAAAACAACTAGAAGCTGCCGAAAAACCGCTGGGTCTGCAACTTGTCATTGATATGATCAGTGGAAAAATGGAAAATCAGATTCGTTTTTTGAAAAGACTGATGCATGCCCGTCCCGACAAAGTCTCGTTGTTTACAACTCCCATCCGGATCATTGAACAGTCTTTGGAAGAATTAGTTTTAGAAGAACAGGATCTTGAAAATATCCGAAACCGGTTGATGGGGCTGGAAGGAACTTCCGGCAGGGCTTATTTTCAATGCCTCTCAAAACTCATGCCCGAAAAATATCAATTCAAGGGCAGATCCAGGCGTCCGGCCAAAGATCCGTTCAATGCGGTCTTGAATTATTGCTACGGCATCCTTTACAGCCGGGTGGAAAAGGCGTGTATACTATCAGGTCTGGACCCATATGTGGGATTTCTCCACACGGATAATTACAACAAGAAATCTCTGGTGTTTGATCTGATCGAACCGTTTCGAATTTATGCCGAACAGACATCCGTTTACCTGTTTACCGGAAAAAAGATGAAAGATAAATATTTTGATACCACCGAAAAATCTGTTTCCCTTAATACGGAAGGCAAACCCGTTGTTGTGGAAGCCATAAACAAACATATGGAAGAGACCGTCCGCTATCGCAGAAAAAACGTCAAACGCCGGCATATCCTCCAGCACGAAGCCCACAGGATGGCAAATATTCTACTGGCCGATGAAGGAGAAGAAAGACCGGACTGGCTGGAGATTAAGGAATATTGATGATGACAGGGGGAAACGAGGACGGGGGGAATGGGTGAAAGGATAAAAAGCTACAAGGAGTTAAGAGTATTTCAAAATGGTATGGATGCCGCGATGAAAATATTTCATCTGACCAAACAATTTCCTCCTGAAGAAAAATATTCTATGGTCGACCAAATGCGGCGCGCATCTCGTTCGGTTTGTGCGAATATAGCCGAAGCGTGGCGAAAACGACGATACAAGGCAGCTTTTATCGCGAAACTCAGCGACGCAGAAAGCGAGGCATGTGCAACACAAGTTTGGGTGGAATTTTCCAGAAGGTGTAAATACTTGGATGATGAAACTTGCCATGACCTTGATGAAATCTATGAACAAATCATGGGACAAATTGTAAAAATGATTATTGATGTACATAAATGGCTGATTAGGCACTGATGAAACGAGGACAGGGTGATGGGGAGAATGGGAGAAAGGGTGAAACGGAGA
>CAZIIV010000419.1:0-2011 GCA_964539365.1 uncultured Desulfobacteraceae bacterium
AACCAACATCCTTTAATGCTTGATGGATTATACCACCAGTTGAAATGCCCGGTAATAATTTGCCTCTTTGAGCTTTCCGAATAATCTGAGACCCTGACCGGTAAAGACGCCGGGATAAAACATGACCACAGGCGTATTTTCCATCAGTGCGTGAAGGTTGTTCAGCAGATTGTGACTTCTCAATAAAGGATAAGCGCTGCCGACGCCCGAAACCAATATCAGATCATGTTTTTCAGGTTGGGCTTCTTCAAAAAATGCCCGGGCAATTTTTTTAGGGTCCAATGGCCCCTTCAACGCTTTTAAGAGTTCATGATCCCCCTTCTTCTTGTGTATCTGCAACGCACGATCCAAAAGATTCCGATTTTTTAAGTAATCGATAATCAGATCAAACAGGTTAATGTGTTTTAAGTTCAGCCCGGGTTTCTTTTTGGGGATCTGTCGAAGCATGAACTGAATATGATCTCTCATCTCCAGTTCATAGTCAGGGGGATAATCGAAAATATAAAAACCGATCTCATTGCCAAGGCCCTTGTTGCTGAGAAGCTCGTCAGAGATCAGTCGATTTATTATTTTATCCAAACGATTTTTAAAGGAAAACATTTTTACCCTTATTCACCTGGTTGCTTCCATGCATCTGAGTATGTATTTTTCTGAATTCGTAACAAGATAGTTTCGTACTTCCGGGACGATGGATACCGGCAGCATTTTGAGCGATCGGGTGCTGTCAATATATTTTGCTTCGGCCAAAATTCTGAAAATAACCTGCCTGAGCTTGGACAGAGTTGTACCGGACCAGGCTGATATTTCTGGATCGGTTTGGAGGCAAAACTCCAAAAAGAGATCCCAGTCTTTCGGGAATATTTGCCTTTTGAATGTTCGCCAGTTTTCCCGTAATATTTTATCCATGAAGTCACCCAGCAACCGGCTGTGTTTAATGGCTGCGGCAAGAAGCGTTTGCGTAACCACATCTGATGAGCCTTTTTGTATCAACGCCCACAACTCAGGTTGCATAAGTTCCAGCCTGTTTCTAATCAGTTTTGCCTGCCGTTTTGCAGTGGCAGGACTTCTTTTTTGAAGGATATTCTTCACCACGATGGCTTGATGCCACGCTTCGGGAGTGGTTCCGTTGAGAAGAAGGCGGACAATTTTTCGGCTTTCTGGAATAAGGAGAGAACCGGCTACGATTTGGGCGTTGTAAATATTAGGTTGATCTGTCTTGTTATCAGGCGACATTAAATTTCTTTATAGAAAATTTGTTGATCTAAAATGTTAATAAACAACGATACAAGAGTTTACTACGTACTATTGTTAGATCAAGACAAAGTTGTCAAAAAAATGCAAAACCCCACCTCTCTATAATGAGAAACGGGGTCTTAAAATTCAATCCATGTTAACCTCGGTTATAGGTTATTTTTTGGTTTCTTCGGAGCCTTGTTCGCGCCAGTCAATATCATGTTCTTTAAGGTGTTTCTCAATAGCTTGCTTAACAGCAGCAGAAACGCTGATGAATTGCTTATCAGCTAATCTTTTGAGTGCTGATTTCATGCGTGAATCAACTTTGAGATTTAATAAAACTTGCATGTTAATCTTCTAAAGAAAAACAACGGTTTTGTCAATATTGTTTCTTGACATAATATTACTTAAAGTGTTATAAATAATAATAAGTAATACTCAATAAAACTTATTAACCCGAAATCAAGATAAAATGAAAACCAGTTGTGAAAACATAGCGCTTGAAGGTACCCATGACCGCGAGGTTATGGGCGGTTTTTATCTTGGACCGGGGAAAACCTTCAGGCGCTTTTGTTTTTAACCCCACGGGATAGGCACGTACGGCTGAAAAGGATGTCCCTGGTCCATGCCCGTGGGTAAACTCAGGGAGAAAGTGAGGGACTTATGGGAAGCATTTTCAAGAGAGGGAAGGTTTATTGGATTCAGTATTACAGGAACGGAAAGCCTTACCGGGAAACCACAAAGAGCAAGAAAGAAGCTGATGCAAAACGCCTTTTGA
>CAZIIV010000420.1:0-2008 GCA_964539365.1 uncultured Desulfobacteraceae bacterium
ATCAAACGTGCACGTACAATTGCTCTTCTTCCTTTCGTTGGAACGATGGATTACAGTTAAAGAACCTGGTGCTTGACCCCAATTGGAATGGTGGAATGCTGGAATAATGGAAAAATGGGTTCTGGTCCTCCGACTCGGAGAGGTAATGCTATATTGGCCTCCGGCTCGTAAAGCCTACGCCTCTGAGAGATTAATGGTAAAATTTGTGTCGACGATAAAATTAAAAATAGCGAATATCCTTTTAAAAACCAATCTTCCAGTATTCCACCATTCCATTATTCCATTTTTGTTGTAGAAGTTTCGAGACGTTTTGGAGGCTTGGCCTCAAAGGAGAAAAAAGTAATGCCTCGAACTTTTCGAGGGGATATCTCAAAGGATATCGTAAGCGGCATTGCGATCACAAGCCTTATATTTGTAATATCAGTTTATATTCCGATTATCGGGTTCTTTTGTTCTCTGTTTATCCCCCTGCCGATTCTTTTCTATCGCTCAAAGCTCGGCAGAACCACTGGAGCTTTCATCCCGATGATAACTATCATAGTGATGATCGCCATTCTCGGAGGGATATCCATTGACATTTTGTTCTTTGTCGAACTACTTTTTCTCGGCTTTATCCTGAGTGAACTTATTGAGCAGGATCTTTCCATTGAAAAGACCCTGTTATATACATGCGGTTCCGTGATATTTATAGGTATTGTCGGTCTGCTCTTTTACAGTAATTTATCAAACAAAGCGTGTTATGCCCTTGTTTCCGAATATGTATCCAAAAACCTCAGGCTTACATTAGAAATTTATGAAAACATGGGGGTATCGCAGGAAAGTATCCACATGATTTCGAATTCACTGGAAAATATTGAGTATGTTCTGATTAGAATCATTCCTGCGCTTATCGTAGCTTCAACGTTTTTTGTTTCTTGGACGAATTTGCTGGTGGCAAAACCCATATTAAAAAGCCACGGAATCTTTTACCCTTCATTTGGTTCCCTCAAACTCTGGAAAGCTCCGGAATTTCTTATATGGGGTATCATCGGATGCGGTCTGCTGCTTCTTTTGCCCGAGAAAACTTTTAAATTTTTAGGTCTAAACGGCCTGTTAATCCTGTTAACCATATATTTTTTTCAAGGGATTGCTATTGTATCGTTTTATTTTGAAAAAAAAAGATTTCCCCGGGCGCTCAGGGTGTTTTTATACAGTCTGATTGCCTTGCAGCAGGTGGTACTGATCGTTATAATAGGACTTGGCCTGTTTGACATGTGGATTAATTTCAGAAAATTAGAAAATAGTACGGGAAAACCGGAAAATTGAATTAAAATTTTGCCACCAAGGCACAAAGACACCAAGAATAAATTTATTAATCTTTCTTCGTGCCTTGGTGTCTTCGTGGCGATAAAAAAAATGGAGAGTTATAATGAAAATAATATTGAAAGAAACCATCGAATCATTGGGAATAATCGGTAGCGAGGTCAACGTTGCCAAGGGGTATGCCCGTAACTGCCTTTTACCTCAAAACAAGGCGGTGCTTGCCACGCCTCAAAATCGCAAAATGCTCGAGCAGGACAAAGCAAAATTTGAGCTCCAGATTGCCAAGGAGAAAGAATTTGCCCAAGAGATGGCAGAAAGACTTGAAGGCGTCGTATGTACTATTGCTGCAAAGGTAAGTGATGAGGATCGTCTTTACGGCTCAGTTTCAACACGAGATATTATAAATTCCCTTGCGGAAAAAAATATTGAGGTGGAGAAAAGGATGGTTTTACTCAATGTGCCCATTAGAAATATCGGCACCTACAACGTCCCTATTCGTGTTTACAACGATGTAGAGCCTGAAATTATTGTTGAAGTGGTGCCTGAGTAAACGTCCTTGAAATTCTATTTTACTACAATGGGGAAAAAGAAAGATATTGTAAGCGGTCACAGAGTCGTTAAGTTTATGGAAAATTCCAAATAACAAACCCCAAAAAACAATCACTCACGCGGCGCAAGCGCCCGCGCTGTGCGTTGAACCGGTTTG
>CAZIIV010000421.1:0-1999 GCA_964539365.1 uncultured Desulfobacteraceae bacterium
CGCAGTTTTTCATACGGGTTCAACGGAAAAATTATTCGTCGGGTTTTGGATCTTGATACCTATGATATTTTTTTTGAGTATACAGACAACACCCTGATGATAAAAGATCCTTTAGAGCTGTCGGTGCAAAATTTCATTTCGGCAGTTAAGAAAAATTGGGAACCGCGTATCGGTAAGGCACATATTATGAACAATATGAGTCTGTTAAAAAAAATTTATGATGCTTGTAAAATAATTTGAGAGATGACTATGAAGAACCTAAAGCACAAAGAACATGATTTCAGCTCCAAACTGAGGCAATCTTCGGTTATACGAAGCCTTAAGAAATATATTAACTGGCAGCGAAATACCGGAATAACAGGTGCCGGCCATGTGCTCCCAAATTTGGCGCCGATATCCATAAACCTGGATTTAACGTCCGCATGTAATTTCTCATGTCCGCACTGCGTTGATTCGGAAATTATCAATACCGGAGAATACTTAAGTGTAGAGGATGTCAAGCAAAGTTTAGATACACTAAAATCCCGCGGCCTGTTATCCGTTATCCTCCTGGGAGGGGGAGAACCCACCCTTCATAAAGATTTTGGTGAAATCGTCAATTATATAAAAGGGATAGGTCTGCAACTGGGTATCGTAACCAATGGGTCACGACTGGGTCGCACTGCAAAAGTTGCGGATTTATTAGAAAAGCATGACTGGATAAGAGTGTCTTTGGATGCTGCGAGTCAAGACACTTTTATGAAACTCCACAGACCTAAAACCCACGTAACTTTAGATGATATACTCCATAATGCCAGAGAAGTGAAAATGCGTAATCCGAATATTTCCATAGGGTATTCATTTGTTATCATGTGGGAAGGATTATATTTAAACGGGCATGAACTTTGCCCGAATATCCATGAGATGATTGAAGCCGTGAGATTGGCCCAAACCTATGGATTTGATTATATTTCTTTTAAACCTTGTTTGATCCGACTTCCGGAATCTCAAAAAGAGACTCTTCTGGACGGTGTTGACACAGAAAAAGAACACCGCATTATAGAACAGATTAAAACTAATTTTCATGATGCAAAACAAGTTGCGGGTAATAAGATAAAGGTTCTTGAAAGTGTGAATTTACGGGCAATGATGGATAATAAGCTGCATGAGCTGAAACGGCAGCCCAGGGTATGTCATTTGCAGTTTTTCAACACGGTGGTCACGCCCTCCGGGATTTTTCACTGCCCGGCGTTCAGAGGGGTTGAGCAGGCCAAACTCGCGGAATTTAACGGATATGCGGGAGAAGAAAATTTCGATCAAACATTACAAAACCTAACCCGTTCTATAGCCGTCTTTAATGCTGAAACGGAGTGCAATGCTGTGGGATGCTTTTATCATCATGTCAACTGGTGGATTGAAAATTTTATACATTCGGATAAAAGCGTTGATGAACTGGAAGAAATACAAGACGGCGACTTTTTTTTATAAAAGAGTGTTTGTGAAAAACATTTTGGGATAGCTATTCTGTGGATTTAAAGCGTTTGAGGGGGTGCTATTTGACTGATCCTGGATGCCGGATGCTTGATCCTGGATAAAAATTGTAGGGCTTCATTATAAAATATCCAGTATCCAGTATCTCGACTCAATTAACTTCAGGTCGTATTTTATGGCAACGGATGAGTGGACCCCATAAACATTTCTTTAAAGCTATACAATATCATGAACTTTAAAAAAATATGTATTGCACATCTGAATCAGATTGGCGACTTGATTTTTTCGCTGCCGCTGTTAAAGGCTTTAAGAGAGAACTACCCGGATGCATCTATTCATTCATTGGTTAAGCCGTATCTGCAAGAACTGCTTATTGATTCACCCTTCGTTGACATAGTAATTCCTCGAAAAAGCGGACTGACAGAGAAGTTTAAGCTGTTAAAAAATATACGCAAGAATCACTATGACCTAATAATATCTCTTGCCAGGTCTGAAGAGTGCATGATGCTAACCGCCTTAAGCAGAGCAA
>CAZIIV010000422.1:0-1997 GCA_964539365.1 uncultured Desulfobacteraceae bacterium
GGCACAATGATGATGTCGTCAGCCTTTAAATGTATGTTCTTGCTGAAATCTTTACCCTCAACGATATCTTTATAGTTTACCCTATAAATTTTCTCTTTGCCGTCTTCATTGCGAAGCAGGATGATTTCTTTTTTAGACGCCCATTGGGTAAATCCTCCGGCAAGGGCAAATGCCTGCAGCACCGTCAGATCTTTCATGAGAACATATTCACCGGTTTTTGCTACCTCTCCCAGTATGTAAAATTTCTGACTTCCGGGCACTTTAACCGTAACCGTGACAATAGGACTGGCAATGTAATTTTTTAACCCTGCCTCGATTTCCTTTTTAACCTGTAAGGGCGTTCTACCGGAGGCCTGGATATCACCGAGCAATGGAAAAGAAATCTTACCATCGATCCTGACCAAAACTTCTTCTCTGGTAAAATCCGGCTCCTTCCAGGTCACAATTTCCAGGACATCACTGCTGCCGATCTTGTATGAATCAATAGAAACCCAGGGGGACCAAGCTTTGCCGGTTTCAGCCGGTTGATTCTTCCCCGTAACCGAAGAGGTTTCATCGGCAGAATATACAGACGGTGTGCTGAATGTTAACATCAGTGCCAAAAGAAAACTAAAAAGAAAGAGTGATTTTTTCATGACTGTTCTCCATTTAGATATTTACTAATAAGTAAGTTAGACCCTAACGTTGCAAAAAATAGATCTAACCGTTGTTCCAGATTTTCGTGAATTAGTTGCCATAAATGGATAGATGCTGGATGCTTGATACTGGATACTGGATATTCAGGATAGCTCCAATAGTGACTTCAAAAAACATCCAGCATCCAGATGCCAGAATCCAGGATCAGTTAACGCTGGCAACGGTTTTCATCATGGCGACCTGGGTGAATCGAAATATTTTATGCAACCATCGGGTAGATGCTCGATATAATTCTTATCAATGGAAATGTTGCCGAAGCCTTTTCACAAGTGCCTAAAGTTTGAAGTGAACTAAAGTTTAAAAGGTTACGCCCGTTGGCCCGTTATGCCGGTTAGCCCGTAGTTTAATACCGGCCAACTGGGTAACCGGCTAACCAGAAATAGGCACTTGTAACTTTTTCTGTTTTAATATCAAAGTCAGCATACCAGTAAAAATGTCGAGTAGGATTTGTATTCCTTAGTATGTTCACCTGCCAATCCCCATATATGTGAAGCCCAGGCTTTTCATTTCTTTGGGGTCATAAATGTTTCTGCCGTCAACGATTATGGGATGTTTCAAAAGGATCTTTACCGCCCGCATATCGAGGTTCCTGAATTCATTCCATTCGGTAGCAACGATCAATGCATCACAATCGCGTATGGTTTCGTAAGGATTTTCAAAGAATTTGACCTGGGTTAACACATTCTTTGCGTTTTCAATGGCCACCGGATCACAGGCATGAATCTTTGCCCCCATATTCTGAAGTTCTTCTATAATTTTTATTGAGGGCGCCTCTCTGATATCATCTGTTTTCGGCTTGAACGAAATACCCCAAACCGCTATGGTACTGTCCTTTATTTCCAAAACAGATTTCAGTTTTTCCACGACAACACTTTTCTGTCTCTCGTTTATTCGGTCTATGGCTTCAAAGAGGTCAGAGTCGCAATCGTTTTGTTTTAATGTGGAAATAAGCGCCTTAACGTCCTTTGGAAAACAGCTGCCTCCGTACCCGATGCCGGCCTGCAGAAAACGCGGCCCGATCCTGTCATCAAGCCCCATGCCCTTTGAAACCTGCTTGATATCGGCCCCTGTCTTTTCACAGAGATAAGAGAGCTGGTTCATAAAGCTGATCCGGGTTGCCAGCATGGCATTACTGGCATACTTAATAATTTCTGCACTCCTTATGTCCGTGCTCACTATAGGCCTGTCTGTTCGCGCTCTGGAACGGTAAAGGGAAGTCATTATTTCTTCCGCTTTTTTGCTGTCCGTCCCGATAATAATCCTGTCCGGATTTTCAAAATCTTTTACCGCAGCCCCTTCTC
>CAZIIV010000423.1:0-1986 GCA_964539365.1 uncultured Desulfobacteraceae bacterium
TATTTCATGGTAGAATTAAAACTTTAGCAGATCAAATTAAATTAAAGAAGAAAAACACTAAGAAATAGATAATAATAAATATGTTATATGTTAAACAGATTTAAATATAGTACAGTTTGTGATTTTTTTGAAACCAGATTTTATGTCACATATTGATTATCAAAGCTTTGTAATTGAAAATCTTCGTAAGTATTATTCCCATAGACTATTAACACTCGTTAATAGTGATTGGCCCGTTATTCACAAATTATGGATTACTGACTTATCAGATATCCATCACTTATTAATTAACAAGTATGCTGATAAAGGTCCCCCAGGTTATCCACCATCTAACATGCTTAGAGCTTATCTACTGAATTTATTAGTTGCACCAACCATGAGTCTAACTAAGTGGGTTGATCAACTAAGACGGGTGCCACTTTATGCTATTATTTCTGGTTTTGAACCACATAAAACCCCTGCTATTGGCACTTTTTATGACTTCTTTAACCGTCTATGGTTAAGTGATCAAGATAATTTACATGGTCACGTTAAGCCTAAAAAACGCAGAAAGTCTAAGAAAAAGAAACCTAAAAAGGATAAAAAAATGCCTGTGAATAAACCCGGTATTCTTGACCGTTTGATTAATCGTTATTTTAAGTATGGTTCTTCTTTTAAACCAAAAGCTACTGATCAATTGTTTGAGCTTTTTCAAGAAAGTTTTCTTTCTGTTTCTGCTTCTTATGGTTTACTTGGTGATCTTACTCAATTTTCTATTTCAGGTGATGGTACACCTGTTAAAACAGCGGCTCTTCTTAGAAAGAAAAAACTTATTAATAACGATCAATTTGCTCATCATTTCCAACCCGATACTGATTCTGGTTGGGATAGTTCGCGTAGTAAATTTTATAATGGTTACCATTTATATATGCTCACAGCTTGTGATAGTCCAAATGATTTGCCAATTTATCCGACACTCAATAAAGCGTCTAGACATGATTCAGTAAGCTTATTACTGAATCTAAATGAGTTTCATCATCGCTTTGATATTTGCTCTGTCGATAAAATACTTTTAGATGCTGCTCATGATGCAAAAGCTATTTATGAACTATTTAGTAAACATAATACAGATGCTTTCATTGATCTTAACAAAAGAACCAAATTTAACTTTGAGGGTAAATCTGACATTACTTTTTCTGACTTAGGTATTCCTATTTGCAGTCAAAACATTGAAATGAAAAGTAATGGATTTGATTATAATCAAAATCGCAAAAAATGGCGTTGTCCTAAAGCTAAGGGTACAACTATTGATTGCCCTAACCCTTGTTCTGATGCCAAATATGGTCGTAATTTCCAGACTTATCCTAAAGATGACCTTAGAATGTTTACTAAAGTACCTAGAGGATCTGAAGAGTGGAAGTTAATTTTTAACAATCGCACCTCTAGCGAAAGAACCAATAAGCGTGAAAAGGTTGATTACCAACTCGAAGCTGGACGTCATAAGTCAACTAAAATGTGGTACATCCGTCTTTACGCCATCATGATGTGTCAACACATTGATGCTTGGTTCATTCACTTAGAAGGTGCTTTGGACTTACAAGAATTAATAGCAGTTTAAAGCATCGAACAATTAAACTTACCAAATTTTTTAGACTATTAAATTTGGTGTTTTGTCATGCAAATTTTTAGCTTTTCTTCTATGCCAATGAATTATTTACTTGTTTTCATATTTATACATCATTTTATGCCATTTCTCATATTTTACTCTGAGACACTATCATTATATCTTATTCCTTGTAAAAAGAAAATAACATCTCAAAGATGAGATGCTATTTCATAATCTTAAATTGGAATTTACCAAATAATGATAGAAGTAAACCAATGATAAAAATTGGAACAACCATCTCACTGGCCAGGATAGCAAAAAGAATTGCTAACCATAGAGGTAAATTCATGACTTTCTTATGGCCTTTAGAAATGCCAATAGAAAGTTTCATAAACTCATTA
>CAZIIV010000424.1:0-1980 GCA_964539365.1 uncultured Desulfobacteraceae bacterium
AGATAATGTTATTGTTAAAATTCTATTTCTTTATCATGCTTTATGGCGAGCTAAAAAGTGGCAGTTATCTGAAGATAAAATTGCTGAAGCGTTATTGTTTCCTGATGAAGTTTTGAAAGGGCACGGTGGCAGATATATTGCTCACAAGCTCCACGGAGACCATGTTTTACGAGCAGTTTATGAATACCATGACGATTATCCTGCCGTTATCACGGTGTATTATCCATATGCTGACAGGTATTACCAGGGAGGATCAAAATATGAAGATAATATTCTCAAATGATGCTGATATCTGTATTATCGAATTGCGCAGTGGCAAACTTCATGATTCCATTGATCTTAAAGAAGGAGTAATTCTCCATCTTGACGACAAAGGAACTCCTCTTGAGATTGAAATACTGGATGCTTCAAAATTAGTATCTTTTGAAGAAATGACTTTTCAGATTCCACCGCAGCTATTGCAACAGCATGTTGCCAGCGTTGATTTTCATAATGATTAGTTTCGCACTCAAATGTGTTGATTAATCGATAACCGGTTATTTTTTTCAAAAGCAACGGGGTCATGTCCCAGCGAAATCAACTGCTGGTTGAGCCAAATTTAGGGATATAATGGGGACGTCTATGATTTCATGCGTTTAAATCAATTAGTTCGAACCGATTCTCTCTTTCAATTTGTTGACCCCTCATAGATGAACGACTCACTGCTGATTGGCTTATATTTAAACTTCTTCCAATCTCTATGGTTGTCATGCCAAGCTTTCGATGCGCCCAAAAACATAAAAGACTTCGGGCTTTAACGGTTTGAGGTGATTTCCCAAAGGCCGAGGGGATTTAATAAGGCGACAAAATTCGGTGGGATCTCGACGGTTCAGCGGCAACACTCTACGGAATGACAAAGCAGGTCACAAAAAATTGGTTTTATCGAAGGGAACGGTCAAGGGATTAAAGAAAAAATCATCGAGAGCTCGCAGGAAGACAACAGCTATTCACCATCAATTGATCAGCAGCGAAGTGAAATAAGGAATCGCGGACGCCAGCAAAAAGCCTGTCCAGTGAAATTTCCGACAGGAACGAGCGAAGCGAATTTCACAGGGATGAAAAAATATGAAATAATATGATAAGGTGACAGAGGCCCTCACTACGAAATTAAAGGAGTTAAAATGCTATCAATATATAAAGATAAAATCATAAAGGAATTAGAGGGAGTACCAGGTGAAATGATGCCAAAACTATACAAAATCATTCATCTGTTAACGACCGAGTTAATACAAAAAAAAGATGAAAAGGAAGATAGGGGTTCATTAAAGGGAATCTGGAAAGGTAGCCAGATTGATGAATCATTGTTTCTTGATGCAAAAAAATCAGTATTTCCATACGAATATTAATGAGCAAATCAATGAACTATGTAACCGACACTCACGCCCTTGTTTGGTATTTTACTGATGATTTAAAACTGAGCAAGAAGGCTTTAGAGGCCTTTGAGCAAACCACTGATGAAGGCGTAATTATAATACCATCTATTGTTCTTGCAGAAATAATATTTATTTCCAAAAAAGGGAGGATTACTCTTACCTTTGATGAAACCATTAAGAAGATAGTTGAATATAAGAACTTTGATATAGCAGCCCTGGATTTTGATATCCTTAAGATAGCGGATAAAATTGAGCCTGACATGGAAATGCATGATAAACTGATTGCAGCAACTTCTTTATATTTCAACGCGGCATTGATCACGAGAGACCAGGGAATAAAAGAATCTGGGATAGTTTCAACTATTTGGTAGAACGAAAAAACATTGCCCCTATAGGCGCTTTCATCCTTGTCCCGCCGCTTTATCCTTTGCTAATCAACCATTTGACAAAAACGAAACGCGCAAATTCAACCCCGTCCCCCTTTTCCTTACATAATTGTCAAGATGAAAGAATGGGAATGAAAAGAATGGGTGAGCCTCACGCAAAGGCGCAAAGACGCTAAGATAAA
>CAZIIV010000425.1:0-1970 GCA_964539365.1 uncultured Desulfobacteraceae bacterium
TTGGTTTCAAGGGGGGTATATACAATGTCAAAGACCACCTGCCCGGATCGAAACAATTGGGCGGGAATCAGGGAGGCATCCGTGTTGGGATGCATGCCCACGGGCGTACAGTGAATGATGATATCCGCCGTGTCCATTTCCGCAGCAAGGGCGGTTTGGGTCAGCAATTCGGAGGTGATCGGAGCAGGAGTGCCGGCCTTTAAATCCGCGGTCAATCGACCCAGCATATGCTGGTCGATATCCAAAAGGGTAAGCTTGCCCGGCTTGGTATTCAGGGCAAGGGTAAAGGCAATGGCCCGTGCCGCACCCCCCGAGCCCAACATTAAAATCTGTTTGCCGTCGATTTCTATGCCCGCATCCACAAGGGCCCTTTGCGCCCCGGGTCCGTCCGTGCCCAAGCCCACCAGCGTATCTTTTTCGTGAATAATGGTATTGATTGAACCGATGCTTCGGTCTGCCTCGGCAATGTCATCCACATATTTCATGGCCTCGATTTTGTGCGGAATGGTGACGCTCATGCCGCGAAAGTTCTCCAAGGCCCTCATACCCGCCAAGGCATTTTTTACATCCTCAACCCGGCATGCCAGGTACACGAAATCCAGGTTCAGTTCCGCAAAGGCGGCATTGTGGATTTCCGGAGAAAGGCTGTGAGCAATGGGATTGCCGATAACCGCACACAGTCGGGTGTTGGTGCTGATTGTTCTGAGATCTTTCATAAAACCTCCTGAAGGATATTTTTCCCGGCGGTAGCGCAGGTTACCTGGGCGTTCAAGATGCCGCCGGCCTCCACGGAAAAATCCTTGCACACGATTTCCCCCTTGCAGTTTCCGGAGGAAAGGATGCTCAATTCTTTTGACGCCCTGATTTGTCCCTCAAAAATTCCTGCGATGGTAATGGACTCCACCTGGGCATCGGCGTAAAGCGCTCCTTCCTCGGCAATCACCACATCTTTACCCACAAGGGTTCCTTTGACCACGCCTTTGATAATCAGCCGTCCGTTTGTAGAAACCGTACCGTCTATGGTCAATTCCTTGTCAATGATAGAAAAGTCTTTGGATTCATTTTTCACCATGCGTCTCCTGACCATATTCCAAAATGATGGGATCTCCTTTTTGGATATACAGAGTGCGCCGGGCATTTCCTTGATTCAGCGCAATCTCAAGATATCCGAAACTGCCCATAATTGCAAGGGGCTGTTTAGGTTCCGTATCCGTATAGCTGGGTGACAGTCCTTTAATTGAAGTGTTTCCGATTTTGATTTCAAGCCGTCTTCCGGAACTACGGGCGTCAAGTTCTTTTATATGGGTTGCGTCAATATTTGAAATGCAGTTTCCAAACCCATCAAAACACACCACGGTTCCCACCAGGCGATTTTCTTCGGACAAATAAGGTTTGTCGATCTGAAGCTGGACCAAGTCTTGTGGATCAAGAAGCGGCCCCAGGGTTTTTATGTCTATGCCCCCGCACAGACGAGCGGCAACCGGAGCAAAAATATCCCGGCCGTGGAAGGTGCGGCTCACGGGCTTTAAAAAATAACTCGTATTCTCAACCCGGACAAGGGAATCTATCTCACCTTCCTCCATGAGCAGCGTTAACACGCCGTTGTCGGGAGACAGAAAAATATGCCCCATCATTTTTAGGGCGATGATGGCTCGGTCGCTGCCCACTCCCGGATCCACAACCATAACATGCACCGTGCCTTCGGGAAAATATCGGTACGAAGATTTAATGACGTATGCGGCCTGGAGTATGTCCTGGGGATCGATGTGATGGGTGATATCGATAATTACCGCTGAAGGGGTTATGGACAGGATAACCCCCTTCATGATTCCCGCATATGCATTTTCGGTACCGAAATCAGTCAGGAGTGTTATTGTCGACATATTCTATCATTGACGGCTTCGTAAAAAGTCCAATTTAGACGGTTTCGTAAAAAGTTCAAATTCAAGGCGTGCAAATTTTGTAATCAT
>CAZIIV010000426.1:0-1969 GCA_964539365.1 uncultured Desulfobacteraceae bacterium
TGGAATTCACGCTGGGTTTTTTCCAAAAGCTTCTGTTTGACATGCGTAACATATAGAAATGTTATAATAAAATATATTTTTGGTATATTCTTTATAAAACTACAGGGTTTGATCCAGGCTAACGGAATACTCATGGCTTGGAGAACCTGGAGAAACTATGGTCAGGGGCGGCGCTTATCCTTTAATATATGGTTGGATATGACCACTCGTTGTATTTCCGAAGTTCCTTCGTAAATGGTGAACACCCGGGCATCCCTGTAAAACCGCTCAACCGGATAGTCTTTGATGAACCCGTATCCGCCGTGTATCTGCAAGGCTTTTGAAGTAACCCGGTTAACCATCTCGGAAGCAAAAAGCTTGGCCATGGATGCCCGGGCCGTAAATTTTTCGCCGCGATCCTTCATGGCGGCGGCGGAAAGCGTCAACTGCCGGGCGGCTTCGATTTCCGTGGCCATATCCGCAATCATCCATCGAAGGCCCTGAAATTTGGAAATCATCTGGCCGAATTGTTCCCTGTTTTTGGCATATTTGACGGCGGCATCGAATGCCGCCCGGGCCACCCCCAGCGACTGAGCCGCGATACCGATGCGTCCGCCGTCGAGTGCTTTCATGGCAATCTTAAAGCCGTCTCCTTTATTTCCGAGCATGTTTTCAGCAGGGACCTTACAGTTGGTAAAGATAAGATCCGTTGTGTCGGAAGCCCGCAGCCCCATTTTATCTTCTTCGTCTCCCACAATGAATCCCGGCGTTTCTTTTTCAACCAGAAATGCACTGATACCCTGGTGACGTTTGGTTTCATCTGTTACGGCGGTGACGATGGTCAGGCCGGAATTTTTGCCTGATGTGGTAAACCGTTTTGTTCCGTTTAAAATATACTCCTTACCGTTACGAACGGCGGTGGTCGACTGTCTCACAGGATCGGAACCCGCATGAGGTTCGGTCATGGCAAAGGCTCCGATGATATCTCCATTTGCAAGGGGTTTTAAAAATCTTTCTTTCTGATATTCGGTTCCGAACCGGCAGATACTTTCACATACGATGGAATTATGAACCGACATAACAACGGCGGTTGAAGCGCAGGAGTAGGCAATCTCGGAAAGCGCCAGTACATAACTCACGGTATCGGCGCCGGAGCCTTCATACTCAAGAGGGACCATCATTCCCATCAGCCCCAGTTCTCCCATCTTTTTGAGATTTTCAGATGGAAATTCCCTGGTTCGATCCCGTTCCGCGGCGGTCGTCGCCACTACTTTCCTTGAAAATTCCCTGGCCATGCTTTGGATCATGATCTGCTCATCAGTCAGCGCAAAAGACATCTGTCACTCCTTGTCAACTTGGTATCATCCATTATTCCCACCGGGGCGTAGGCCCTATGGGCCGGAGGCCAATTGGGGCGAAGCCCCTAACTCCTTACGGTCCGTAAATAACCACCAAAAGCTCTGCTTTTTCTTTGCCGATGTTTTTTAACTTGTGTCGTATCCCAGAGTTAAAGTGAAGGGATTCACCCGCATTGAGCTTATTGACATGGTCGCCGACCATGACTTCAATTTTTCCGGACAGTACGTAAACAAACTCTTCCCCCTCGTGCTGGTACCCCACTCCCTTGTGATCCTGCATGGCTTCAATGAAGACCTTAAACGCTTTCAAATGTTTATTCTCGGCCCCGGGCGTAAGGGTGGTATAGGCATAGTTTTCCGTACGCTTTGTATAAGCCTTGATCCGTCTTTTTACGCCGGATTCCTGTTCTCTGAGAAAAAAACCGGAATCTATCTCCAAGGCCTTTGCGATTTGCAAAAGGGTTCCGACCGGCGGAATTTTCTTGCCGGCTTCTATCTGTTTAAGATCATCAATTGAAAAACCCGTTTCGTTGGCCACCCGGTCCAGGGACATTTTCTTTTTTAATCTTTCTTTCTTTATCTTTCTGCCGACCGGGACACCGGCATCGGCCTTTTTTACCATAACGCCTCCT
>CAZIIV010000427.1:0-1968 GCA_964539365.1 uncultured Desulfobacteraceae bacterium
CGCTTGCCGGGTGGCGTGGGGAGGGGGAGAGAAAGACTCCCCCTTACCCGATTATACAATTAAATTGTTTTAAACCACTCTGAATCAATGGATATTTTTTCGACCATTTCCTTTTTTATTCCGAGTGCTAATTCTTTAAGCTTATCAGAAAGCTGGTCGCCATCCACAAGGTCAATTGGCGGCGCCCCGTCTCTTATCGCCTCCTTAACTGCATCACGAGTGAAAGTGCCGGTTGTTATAAATAATCCTTTGTCCGCCCGACCAATCATCGCACCTCGAAAATCACGGATATCTGATGCTGTTACCGTCTCCTTGTATTTTTTACATTGAAATATTACATGAAAGCTCAATAAACCGCTTAACCGCATTATTCCTTTTCCGTCGATTCCACCATCTCCAGAACGGCCGGTAACTTCCACTTGTACGAATCCAGATTCTCTTAGAATTCTCTTTGCTAAACGTTCAAAAGCATCCGGTGACATTTCATGGATAAGTAAATGATGAAGGGTGCTACGCCAAGATTCAGCCTCATCAGGGATTTCAATATCCTCGTCGGTAGTTTGTTCTTTTTCAACGGCTTCCTTTTGTTTTTTGTGCTCATCGCGGACCGTTTTAACAACAACTTGAGGGTCTACCGATTTTACATCCCGCTTTTCTGGAACAATCAGCCAGATACCTCTATCGGAATTATCTAAGATGCCATATTTTTTAAGATAGGTCCGAGCCCATGCTAAACGGTATTCGATTTCTGTTTGACTGCTTTTTTCTGGATTGTGTGGAATGTTAAACAGCTCTTCAGGTATATCTGACAATTCTGCAACTTTTTGTGCAATTTCTTCGATTGAACCAGACCCACCCAATTCGTGCAAAGCCTTAAGAACCGGATTCATGAGTTCATGGTATTTCGGCATTTGGCTGCTATTTTTCATAATATGGGCACCTCAATAGTAGATGTATAACGGCGAGTTGAGCGGCAGCTCAAAGAATGATAAAACTATTAAATCTTTCGATAGATATTGATAATTATCGAAAACGACTGCGCTTCTTTTTGTCCGCTCGAACGACTTTTTCTGCCAAGTCCATTCTATTTTACCAAAGACTTTGAACATGTTGATAATTTAAAATTCTTTTATCTTTTGTAAGAATCGTGGCATTCTCTTCTCGCGCCGTTGCCACAATTATTTGATCTGCCGGATCGTTATGGAAAGGCTCTGGGAGTACTGTTGAACGGTAGGCTATCACGGGTGTAAGATGGATAAATCTGAGTTTTGCCATTTCCAAAGCGGCATTAATCCACTCCTCTGGGTTGTAGGAAATACCAACCTTCCCTTTTTCTAAAAGCTTACTGAATTCCCAAGGTGAAATTGCAGATAATAGGAGTTCATCATATCCATCTGTATTTTCAATCAGTTTTGTGACTTTCGATGACAGATTTTGAGGGCGCATATTCCACCAAACCCAGGTATGAGTGTCAAGCAGGTATTTTATTGGCATGCTTCCCACAACCCTTCGCCAAGCGGAGTGACTATATCCTTTTCGAAAACAAAAGCATCTGAAAGTTTGCCTGGTGTAGGCTTCATTGCGGATTTGCGATAGGGTACGACTTGAGCAAGGGGCTTACCTCTTTTCGTTATGACGATGGTTTCTTGGGATTTTGCGACCTCGTTTAATACCTTTAACGCATGTGCCTTAAATTTACTTATGGCCATTGTTTTCATTTGACCACCCCCTTTTTTTAACAAAATAGTCAATTAAAATGGTCAAGTCAAGAAAAATGTCAAAGGTTATATGGGGAAGAACGAAAAACTGTGGGGCCGGGAAGCGATGGGCGAAAGCTTATGTACAAGGATAGGAAGATCGATAAATGAATACTGTTAAAAGCGGCATGGCTTTCCCGGTCCCGCACCAGTGAATTGTTGTGTGCCGGGCATGGCCCGGCTGCTAAATGGTGCTGTCTGACATTATGAC
>CAZIIV010000428.1:0-1964 GCA_964539365.1 uncultured Desulfobacteraceae bacterium
ATGAGTTCAGTTTAAAAACCCTCAAAATTTAGAGTTGCTGAGAATCGCATATTTGGAGATCCGTTTGACAATTCCCGGAAAAACTCAAATATTCGAGTTATAAAATTTGAAAAATGGTTTCGATCGAAAATTCCAGCAATAAAATCGCTTATTGATGAAAAACCAGTTTTAATCAGGTCATTATTGATATTGTTAACCATAATATGCCTGTAAATCCTTCCGAAGTTTATTGCTATTCCTACACTGTATGCAAAAAGACTTGTTTTAAAAAGTCCCCTTACTTTTATTTTCCCTCCCGGAGCCCTGGCTTTAAATTCTTTCATTGTCGCCTCAATGTTTGGCCGGATCTTTCTTCGTTCTTTGGGTATAGTGAGGATATTGAGATTGCGTTTGTTTAACAGGTAATCTTCGTGGGTAAAATAGTATCTGCCGTTATTTTTCAATATTTGGCAATTAGCTTTTAAAGGGCAATCGGCACATTTGCTTAAATCAAATTGTGCCTTATGGCGTTTTTTTGTTGGAGTGGATGTTGCTTTTTGATGTGGGCATTCTACTGTATAGGTTTCAGGCAATTGATCGGTTTGTTCTATCTTTTTCTCAATTTCGCTTTCTCTTCCCCTTACGGCTGTTGTTATCTGATTTATGTTTAATTCTTCAAATTTTTTGTCGTTATCTTCGCTGCCATATCCCCCGTCGGTGTGCATTTCATTTAGCTCCGGCGTTTTATCTTTTATCTTGTCCAACCTGCTGTTTAGTATTTTGGTATCATCAACATTGTTGGGATTTACAGTTATGTCATCAATTAACTGTAAAGGGTTGTCAGGGTTTGCCGTTTCGGTTGCATTTATTGTGAACCCTTTGCTCTCTTGTTCTTTCTTTTTCCGATAAGTTGCCTGTTGGTCATCGGGCGATTGCAGCATGCTGCTATTGAGCTGTTCATTTGGTTTTACTTTTATTTCCCGATCTATAACTATGAAATGTTCCCGGAAAACCCGCCCGAAATTGATAAATTCTTTCGTGTCGCAGTATTTGTCGCTTTTGTTAATTTCATTATTCACAAGGTGATACACCCTGCCCAATTCATTAAGCTCACGAGGAAGGTCTTTTGATTTTAATCCGTAAACATATTTTTGCGACCCGGCCTCCAGGTATGACTGTAAGCTTTCCCCAAGGTTGTTTTTATCCGACTCATCCAGTATCCTTTCCAGTCTTATCAATACTTCTATTAATAATTGCACCCGGGAATATTTCCTGATGTTACTGCTGATTAGTGTGGAATCTGTTCGTTGAATGTCGGCTTTTAGTGATAGCTTTTTTAATTGTTGTGCGGTCAATCTATCGAAGACCTGCTCTATCAGGTTTATACCTGTTTGAATCTCATAGTCTAATATCCTGTTTTGAAAATTAAAAAGGGTGCCTCTCGAAAAAGGTGCATCATCTATGTTTACCAATCCCAATGCCACTTTGAAACGCAAGTCAAACATTACGCTTTCCATCAATTCATCATAGCTTATCCCTCTGAGTTCTTTTAATATCAAGGCTGAAACCAGGATGTTCACCGCCACATTGGGACGGGACGCTGTTTCTGAATAAAGCGATTTAAAATCATTCTCGTTTATATTTCTCAATATTAGGTTGTTAAACCATTTTTCTTTTGAACGCTCAAGCAATTTTCGCTGTTTCTCACTAAGCTCTGCTTCAAAAGTAATTAAGGACGGCTGGTCATTTTGTCTGAACATTTTTTCTTTGTTTTTCTTGAAATAAAGATAAGTATTATCTTCCTGTTATTCAAATATATACGTTCCACGTGGAACATGTTTATGACTGATTATCAGTGACTTACATAGGCTGTTGATAATATTTTATATCGTTGATATTCAGTCGGTTACAACGTGTATTTATTAACATTTAAAAACCCGAAAATTTATCCCTAATTTTGTGTGAACCTTTTTAGACTGGACTCA
>CAZIIV010000429.1:0-1963 GCA_964539365.1 uncultured Desulfobacteraceae bacterium
TTTTTTTTCTTATGCTTTTTCTTGTATTGACCCGGAGGGTATTTGCGCTTGTGCTCATCGTAATGAATATAAGGTCTATCTGAATCCATCTCAATGCTTACAAATCCGCCAGAACCCAACTGGATAGAATGAGGCAACGATGCGGCAATCTGCCAGTTTGATCCTTCAAGATAAAAATATAATTTTCTATAGTCGTCATAGTAAACGCTGCAGGAAGGGTAATAGCGATAATTATATTTTGCCCGATATCCATGGGCCGGTGCGTGTGGCGGGGGTCCTCCTTTTTTGACTTCATGATGGTGTCCGTATCCTGATCCCTCACCCCATCCAAAACCTACTGCTCCTCCGCTTGTTCTACATGCGCTCACAGAAAATACAAATAAAACAATGGCCGAAAGAATCATTATCTTTTTTATAACACTGTAATGCATTTCGATTCTCCTTTTTTTATTTTCGCTGAAAAGATTATGCAAAAATTGAACCAATATAATGATATAAAATATATGTCGATATTATAAATGGTTAGATCAACTATGGAGATGCTATATTTTAAATAGTGTGACAAATATCGTCAAATTAAGCGACAAGATAAGGTTGCAAAGTTTGGGTACAAAAAGTGGGGGTTTCGAACGGAAATCGGATGTTGCCTTTGCAAAGAATGATAAAAAACATGATGCTGATCGTTATCCTCGTGGTGTGGGTCCGGTATCGTTTTTTAAAAGACGTAAGTTTGGTTTTTGACGTAAACATCACTCATGGAAGCATCTGTTTTGTGTAACATTCAGGCATGAAATCATTTCAGACTTCTCAAAAGACTAATAATCTCCTCCCCAAATTCCTTTTTCTGCCAGTTTTTCATCTCTTTTATTCTTCCCAGGGCTCTTCTATCCACGGGGTTTTGTATTGCAATGGAAGTAATAAGCACATTATTACAAATTATCCCGGGATCTATCCCAAGCGCCCTAACTTTGGAAGCTCTCCAGGATTTCAGGGCATTTATCCGTTTCGGTGTTTCATTCGGAAATGTCTGCGGCCTTTTTTTCGGATACACCGGAAGTTTGTTATCCGGCATGTTCAAAGCCCCGGCCACCAATTCAATCAAATCGTTGCCGTACATATGGATCTGTTTTCCACTCAACGCATTTATTCCTTTTAAACGGCGTAATGTTACAGGTTTTGCCGTTGCAATTTTCATAACTGAATCGTTGCTCATAATTTTAAATAGCGGCTTATCTTTCTTTTCCGCGATATCTTTGCGAAACTGCAACACCGCTTCAAGCACGGCAAGGCTTTTGGACTTAAGCCATCCCGCGCCTTTGAATTTTAAAAATAACGGCTCTTCATCTTTTAAAATCGGTCTAACCTTGCTTAAGACATCGCATTCCTCAAGCACCCAGCCCAGACGAGATTTTTTTTCAAGCTCTTTTTCACAAACTTTGGCAAGGTTAAGAAGACAGGTAACATCTCCGACGGCATAATCGATCATCTCTTTGGGCAACGGCCTTTTGGACCAGTCTTTCTTCTGGTATTTTTTGTCAAGAGTTATATTTAAATATCTCTCCACTACAGCTTCAAGCCCCGTTTCCTTAATTCCAAGGAACCGGCAGGCAAGCTCGGTGTCAAAAAGATTGTTTATCTCAATACTAAAATCCCGAAAAAGACTGCGCACATCATAATCAGCCCCGTGAAAAATCTTCTTAATATCAGGATTAGAAAAAAGCGGTTTAAGGGAGGATAAATTTTTGACTTGCAGGGGATCTATCACAACAATCAATTTTTCTGTGGCCATCTGAAGCAGACATACTTTTACTTGAAAATGGTACATCGAATCTGCTTCTATATCAACGGCCACGGCCCTTGTTTTTTCAAGGGTTCTTACCGCTTTTTCAAGTCCGGATCCGGTATTTATAATCTTATAGTCTGTTCTCATCCAATTTTCACTTGACCCGTCGCGTTATTTCAC
>CAZIIV010000430.1:0-1955 GCA_964539365.1 uncultured Desulfobacteraceae bacterium
ACCATCCGATACAATGCTGATCGTTCCACCGTCGGGGTTGATTAAAAATTCACGCACATCATCAGAATATAGGTTTTCGGCCACCACATAAAGCAAATTACAGGAAAGGGTTGAATCATAGTACAAATCGACCCAAACACCCACATCGGGACCGGTGCAACCATGTTGCCCATTTTGCCCGTCCTGCCCGTGCCGGCCACTCTCACCTTCAGAGCCATCTTTGCCGTCACTACCGTCACTACCATCTGATGAAAAAAAACAACGGGAATGGAAAGTTGCCCGGTAATCGGCCCTGTAATCGAGCATGATTTCTAACGAATCGCTGCAATTGGGGTTGCGCTTCGAAACAACCTTCATCGAAACGGTATGGTTATTTATTTTATGAATATCGGAGTTAATTACAAGTTTGTTCCAGTGTACATAAGTGCCATTGCCAACAATAGAATATTCATCTTCCTTTTTATTCCAGAACCGGTATGGGTATGTTCTTAATACACCATTATTAAAGACCGATTGTATTTGAAACTTAAACCCAAAACCGGGTGCTTTTACTACATTTGAAGTAGGGACAATGCGTATTTGTTTCTCGTAGTGCAAAGGTAACAACAATGATTCTTTTAGCTTCTCACCCTTGCGCGGATATACTTCTACCTTGATAAATTTCCCTGCCGAAGGTACCAACTGTTGGTTAACGTGTATCTTGCCCATGCTGAAATATCCACCAGTCACCTCAACCTTAAACTTATGCCATGGAACAGTTTTGCGAATGAAATTTTCTGTTGATTTAACTTTGCCATTTTTGAAAAAAGCTTACACCTCAATTTCAAAACTTTCGCCGGGCAAACGAAGTTGCGTATCGTCAATTAATACTTTTATTGAATCGATACGTTTGTGAAAATTCCAGAATGCGTGTGTTTCTATCGATAACAGCATCAAAAATGCAACAAAACCAATGACCGGTAAATTCTTCATGTTATATTATTAAAAAGGAAACTAAAACCTCCAGTTTAAACCGGCTTCAAATATCGATTTGTTCCCGTAACCGATTTCGCCATAGATGCCGAGATTTTCAAAGATATAGAAAGAAGCACCTGCATAAGCCCCATAATGCCAGTCAGTGTAATTTAAAATGTTTAAGAGGTTAGAAAGTGACAAGAAACACAAGAACCATGCCTTTATTTAACATTATAATTTTTATTTTTTAGGGGCAAGACCCGTGCTAATGCTTGTACGTCAGTATAAACCTAGTTGGCCAGGGGTGACTTTGTTTAAACCTGAAAACATACGTTTAAATTTTCATTCCTTCATGTATGTTTGAAACTTTTTGCATCCAACAGCTCTAATTCGGCCTTCCTTTACCATTCCCCATTTTGAAGAGGATTTCTTTTTCTTTTTTGCTGAGGCTGTCGTAGCCCGACTTGGCTATTTTATCGAGTATATGGTTGATGTTTTCTTTCTCGGCTTTCTTTTTCTTGTTGTATTCCCAGTCGCTCATTTTGCGTGAATCGCTGCGCCGGTATGTCACACGCATCTTATTGCGCGACTTGAACCACTCACCGATATTCGACACAAAATTGTTAAACTTAGAGGATATGTCGTTTCCCTTTTTCAGTTGCAACATGTAAATATAGCCCCACAAAGCACCGCCCAGGTGGGCAATGTTACCACCGGCATTAGCCCCGGTAACGCCCAGCACGTATATTAAAACCGAAACCAGGGCAATCCAGATTATTTTGATGGGCCCCAGAAATTCGCTAATCAACAACAAGCGCACTTGCAGGTTGGGCGCGTATATAGCCGTGGCCACCACAATGGCAATAATAGACGCCGAAGCCCCCAGCAATATGCCCGACTGCGCCACCGACTCGAATGCCGGAAAAATATTGTAGGCTGCAATATACAGCACTCCGCCTGCCAATCCGCCCAGCACATAAGTTCCCAGTAATTTTTTCTCA
>CAZIIV010000431.1:0-1952 GCA_964539365.1 uncultured Desulfobacteraceae bacterium
AGAATGCTGCGATTTTATTTTTCATGGTCTGTTCCAGGGTATGGGCTTTCAGGACAACCTGTTTGGTACTGAATTTTGAAAAGGCGATCTTTTCTTGAAAATCCCAGTCTTTTATCTCTCTTCGAATATCAATCTTCAGCCGCCTCGGATACAAAGCCGATCTTAATTCAAATAAGAGGGTAAAATGCTTAATCTGTGAATCGGTGATCTCGTAATCCTTTTTAAAAATCTGCTGTAGTCTTTCAAAATAATCTTTCTGGGGTATCTGTTTGATGATCCAAAAATCAAGGTCCACTGAATAACGGTTTAACTCATGGCACAGCCTCAGCATGGATCCGCCGCCAAAAACAAGCGGCGCCAGCATTTTCATGCTGTTCATTTTTTCCAGTACTTCCATTTCAAATATTTCATGTTGTCTTAAGATATCCATATTTTTTCAACATGCTCCGCGTTTTTAAGGGAAAAGCTTTGCTGATGCGCCGGATACTTTCCTTATCAAGTTTTTCCGCAGACAAAGCGGAAATATCAAGCGCATAGCGGCCGAAAGACATTAAATAAAAAGCATCCACGAGTGCTTTTTCAGGCGTTGCTATAAAAAAATCTTTTTCTTTTTTAAAGCCAAAATAATACGTGCTGTTGATTTTGACATACTTAAAAATACTGCCGTCTATCGCAATTTCTTTGGTTCTTTTAATCGCCGCCGACTCAAAGAAATCTCTTTGCACTTGGGTGGTAATTTCATAATAGTCCAGTGCGCTCATGAGCGATATATAGGAAGGAACTTGTCCCAGATTTGCAAGCTGAAATTTTTCCTCCCTGCCCGCTGCTTGCCAAACGTTGCGCAATACATACATATTTCTTTTCACACGCACCAATATGCCTTGCTTGGCATAACGACTGGCCGTGACTTTGGCAGAGTCGGCGCTGATACCAAGCGCTTTTGCGATATCTTCATATCCAAAATAAAATTTGGATATATTATTTAACCTCAACAGTTTCATCAGATATATTTAATTATCAAATTTGTTTATTATATATATCTGACAAATCATCATTTGTCAAGAAAAAGCCCGGTAACATTTGACACATTTCCCCATAACACTTTTTCTGGTTTAGAAATTACCATAATTTGATGACTACGAGTCATGAAATAGGAATATATCTAAACCATTTCTTGACTTGGGCTTAAAAACGGGAGGTTTGACAGAAAATACCGGATCACTGTCCCAGGGTCCATTACGAAGAGGGCGATGGATGAAAGACACGGTCTTCTTCAAACAGCAAGGCCATCCCGTTTGGGATCTTATCGAAATTGAAACCCTTAAGGATCTACTTTCCATCAAATCAAATGGAAGCTCTTGAATATTTCAGAAATGGACTCTGCAAAACATCGAAAGGCTGTTCACAAGCTTAGAGATTATCTGGGTGTTTGATTTATAGGAAATAGATATCCTATAAAATCATTATCAAATAAAAAGCTTGCACGGATTATTGGCGAGATATGCGAGCTGTTGAAGTCATAATATTTATGCGTCTTCAATGCTTTTCATCAGTTCATTCGCTATATGGGAACTTTCAAGAGGAAATATCGGCGAGGTGTTGAAAGGCCTTCCGAGTTGATTTTTTCCCCATACCACCCATCAGTGTGATAACATCCGGAACCTCATCCTTTAATTTCTTGGCAAGCAATTCAACATGGGCAGTTCTGAGCGATAAAACGATGCAGTTTCTGCCTTGATGATAATTTTTCAGCACATCTTCGATAATCTGCTGATTCCTAAAGTCGTTATCCATGATTTCGGCATACAATTCCTGGATGGTTACATCTTTTTCGTCGCTGTCCAGGGGAACCCTAAAAGATGTAAATCGAGGAACAATAAAATGGTCAAAAGGTCTGTTCTCCGCCTGTTTTTTGGGGTTATCCCGATATCGAATGGGACCGCAATGCATAA
>CAZIIV010000432.1:0-1942 GCA_964539365.1 uncultured Desulfobacteraceae bacterium
TATTGCAGCCTTGGCGTCGCGATCAAAGAAGGGGGTTTTCAATGCGAACCCCTCGGATAATCTGATTGTGGTTCAGATCTTCGGTCCATAGGACTTCGCAATGGGCGCTTTCGGCCGCCACGATGATCAGTGAATCCCAAAAAGAAAGGCGATTGATGATGGAACAATCGGCTGCCTCTCGAATGAGCATAGGCGTTATCACCACTGTTTCAAACCGCTCCAGGTTCCTGAGAATATCCTTGACAATCAAGGGGTCCGCTCTCAGCTTGTTGGTCGATGCGACATAAAATTCCTGCAGCACCTGTGTCGAAATCACCCCGTTTCTCTCCCGTGCGACGGCCTTCAAGAGCTCACGGCATTTTTCCTTTTTATTGGAATCCGATTGATCCAGGCTGTAAACGATCACATTGGTGTCGAGAAACACCTTAGACATCGTAGAGGTCCTCGCGTCTCCACGTCGTGCCTTTGGAACTGGCATTGGCGCGATCCATCAGCGCAAAACATTCCTCGACCCACTGGGTGGAATCGCGCTTTACCGTCTGCTCAAGAAAGCTGCGGATCAGAGCATTCACGGATGTGTGATGTTTTTCGGCATATCGCCGCCCGGATTTCAAGAGTTCTTCATCAATCGATATGGTTACATTGGGCATAATGCACCTCCAGAATGCCACACATTATAAGTGCGCACTGATTATGTGTCAAGCCTGTTTATGTTGGACACGTTCATGCTTAAAGCTTTTTTTCGGAAAAAATCTCAGTAACCTTTTGAAAATAATTTGATTAGCGGTAGAAGTTCTCGCTGTTTACCTGTCAACATTTCAACGTGCAAGTTTTTTAAAGTAGTGCTGAAAAAATTGTTTAATCTCAGAATTATGATCCATTCATTTCTTCCAAATACCACTTGTAAACGCTGCGAATACCTTCTCTCAAATCAATATTCGGTTTCCATCCGAGGCTTTTTATCTGAGAAATATCGAGCAGTTTTTGTGGAGTTCCATCGGGTTTGTTTTGGTCCCACTTCACATTTCCTTTATATCCGACAACTTCCGCAACGACGGCCGCAATTTCCTTAACCGTCTGATCCGTTCCGCAACCTATATTTAATAGTGGTGTAGAGTCGGTATCGAAGACATTTAGTAAATTATCTTCTTTCAGTTTACTTATATAGATACAGGCATCCGCGAGATCATCCACATGGAGAAACTCTCTTTTAGGATTGCCGCTTCCCCACAGCAATACAAAAGGTTTGGATTTGGAACTTGTTGTTTTGAGATTTGAGGATGACGTTTTTAACCCAATCGATAGTTTGATCTCATCGGGAATAGTACCATATTGTTGTTCGTCCTTTTTAATCCATTCCCAATCGCCTTGTTCTGCAAGTTTGGCCAGATGAAATTTTCTGATCAGGGCCGGTAGAACATGGCTGGTTTCCAGGTCAAAATTATCGTTGGGTCCATAGAGGTTGGTCGGCATGACACAGAAATACTTTGTCCCATATTGGCGGTTATAGGACTGGCACATTTTGATACCCGCAATTTTAGCAATCGCGTACGGTTCGTTGGTGGGTTCAAGTGTTCCGGTTAAAAGATACTCTTCTTTCATGGGCTGGGGGCATTCTTTGGGATAAATACACGAAGAGCCCAAAAAAAGCAGCCGTTTGACACCGGTTTTCCATGCCGCATGAATCACATTATTCTGAATGGACAGGTTGGTGTAAATGAACTCGGCCGGATAGGTGTAGTTCGCCATAATGCCGCCGACCTTGGCTGCGGCCAGAAAAACAACCTCCGGCGTTTCTGCTTTAAAAAAAGATTCAACCTCAGTTTGCTTTGTAAGATCCAAATCCGAATGCTTTCGAACGATCAGGTTTGAACAGCCCTCGGCCTCTAATCTTCTGAGCAATGCGGAGCCAACAAGACCGGTATGACCTGCAATATATATT
>CAZIIV010000433.1:0-1939 GCA_964539365.1 uncultured Desulfobacteraceae bacterium
TCCGGCACAATCTCTTCAAGCTTTGCTTTAATCTTTTTTGCTTCCTGAGTCATGCTTATTTGGATCAAGTCGTCTATTTTGCCGTCCAATATTGGTAAATTGCAATCCATTCCCTTTAGCACCATGATTTTTTCGTGCGTCGTAGGAATAACCCCTTCTCCTTCAATGATCAGCTCCTCGTAAAGTTTTTCACCGGGCCTGAGACCGATATACTTGATTTTGATGTCTTCTTCGGGTTCAAATCCTGACAGACGTATCAGATCCCTGGCCATATCATCAATCTTAATGGGTATCCCCATGTCAAATAAAAAAATCTCGCCACCTTTGCCCATGGCGCCTGCCTGTAAAATAAGCTGGCAGGCCTCGGGGATGGTCATGAAAAATCGCGTGACCTCGGGATGGGTGACGGTGACCGGGCCGCCCCTTTTAATCTGTTTTTTAAAAAGAGGTATTACGCTGCCGACACTTCCGACAACATTGCCAAAACGAACCGTCATAAATTTTGTTTGGGAAACCCCGCAGCCGTTTTGGTTTTGTATCAACATTTCAGCGATTCGTTTGGAAGCACCCATGACATTCCCGGGTCGGACGGCTTTGTCGGTGGAAACAAAAACAAAACGTTCAACATTAAATTTATTTGTAATTTCAATAAGGTTAGCCGTTCCCTGGATATTATTGTCTACGGCTTTCCAGGGCTGCATTTCCAGCATGGGAACATGTTTATAGGCCGCGGCGTGAAACACGGTTTTCGGGCTGTATGTCTCAAAAGCCTTTCCAAGCTGATTTTTATCCTGGATATCCGCCAGCAAAGGAATGATGGTTACCTCGGCAAAATTTTGTCTAAGTTCATGATCGATTTCGTACAAGGGACTTTCAGCCCTTTCATACAGTACCAGACGATCCGGATTGAACCTGCAGATTTGTCTGCAAAGCTCGGAACCGATGGAACCTCCGGCACCCGTGACAAGTACGCACTGATCCTGAAGGTATGCCCCGATTTTGTCTTCATCCAGCTTGACCACCTCCCGGCCCAGAAGGTCACGGTAGTCCACCTCACGAATTTCATTCACCGTAACTTGGCCATTGATAAGTTCTCCAATGCCGGGAATGGTTTTAAATTCAATCCCGCTTTCCCTGCAATGTTCAAGGATTTTCCTCATTTGGGCGGAGCTGGCTGACGGAATGGCAATCAGCGCCTCATCGGCATTTAGTTTTTTTGTAATTTTTTTGATATCCCTGATTTGGCCCAGCACCGGAATGCCGTGAATTTTTTTTCCGACTTTGGCCAAATCATCGTCGAGAAAACCGACCACCGTATATTGTAACCGGGCATTGCCGCATATTTCCCTGTAGATTTTTTCGCCGCCATTGCCTGCTCCGATAATAACAAGTCTTTTTGTCTCGGGTAATTTTTTGAAAAACATGGTCAAAACTTGCCGGGCAGGTATGGATGAAGTCTTTTCATTGCTCATCCGTTCAAAATAAAGACGGATACAGAGCCGGAATCCTGAAATCAATAACACGGTAAAGCACCAGTCCATAACAAAGACCGATCGTGAAAAACCGACGAATCTGTTCTTACTGAAAAGAATTAAACAAATAATAACCAGTGTGCTCACAGATGACGCCTTAATGATATTTAACAGATCAGCAATGCTGGTATACCGCCACATGCCGCGATAGAGGTCGAAAAAATAAAAACAGACCACTTTAATAATCAGTACAAAAGGCAGTATTTGATAGAGCAGAAGTGCGCGTGGTTCTGATAGGTTGAAATCAAATCGGATCAGGTAGGATAGAAACAAGGAACCTGTTAAAAGGAAAATATCCGCAAGAAAAACGATGATAAAATTCTTATATATTAAGTTGAACTTCATAATTCATTGTCTCACGCAAAGGCGCAAAGGCGCTAAGATTCTAAATTTATAATCCATTGACA
>CAZIIV010000434.1:0-1935 GCA_964539365.1 uncultured Desulfobacteraceae bacterium
TATCTTTTGCAAACCCTATTTCAGGATCCATGGCCAAGGCCGTCTCATAATATTGTATGGCTTTTTCTTTTTGTCCCATATCCCGATAATTTGAAGCGATGTTGGCATAATCGATCGCCGACCCGGGGTCAAGCTGAAGAACCTTTTTGAAACATGCGATGGCCTTTTCGTGTTCTTTGAGTTTGAAATGGCTGAACCCCATTAAATTATAGATATCTGTCCGTTCGTTATCATACTTTTCCGCATGTTTTAATATTTCGAGCGCCTTGCGGTATTCTCCCATATCTTTGAGGCAGACCCCCATATAGGAATAAACACTGGGAATATCCTGTTTTGTGGGATCAAGTTCCAGAGCCCGGTTGAAATAGCCGAGCGCCGTTTTTGGATCATTAAGAGCGAGGTGGCACGAACCCAAATAAAATTTAATGTAATATTTGTCCGGAAGCATTTTCTCTATCTTTGTCAGCTCATGAATGGCCATGTCCGGAGTGTTGTTTTCAGTGATAATTTTGGCGGAAAACATCCCCACACTGGTTCCCAGGGCTCGCTCCCTAAAATGTGCTCCGGGTATAATGGTATAAAAAGCCGGTATTTCAAGTAATGGATGCATGGTATCCACGACAATGACGTCCATACCTTTTTTTGAAAGCGCAGAGATTAAGTTTTGAACCTCAATTTTAATGTTCCGGTTCGAAAGATCAGAAAGCGTGTTAATATCAACCGTTTTGCCCGGGTTGATGATAAAATCGGCGTCTTTTACCTTCGTAAATTTGGGAAGACCGCTGGCCTCATAGCTGGAACCCGTATTAAAATCACCGGCAAGTTGGGCGACTTCGGTAAGTGCACGACTTAAGGCCTTTTGCGGATCCGGTGTTGTTCCGGCTGTCCAGACGATTTCACTCTTGTCCGGAAAGTTTAAAGGATCATAGGCCAGCACACCCACAGAAGGGATACCCATGTCCAGAGAAAAATCTGAAAGATAGAATTTTATTCCGTTCTTTCTGAATTTTTGCAACATTTCCACAACCATCGGATCTGTGGCTGAATCCGCATGAATTGACGGTACGCTCAGACGGTTTCGGCTGATGATGGAAGATACGTGCCGCTCAACAATTTCGCAAATGCCCTGACTTATGGCTTCCTCAACGCAATTTCCGGCCGATGGACCATTGAATTCGTTGATAGTGAAAAACCAGTTAAAAGGAATTGCCACCTCTTGATTCCGGGTCAGATTGAAGGCCCGGGTCCATTTTAAAGGCAGGTCCTCAAATATTTTTCTGGATATTTCCAAGTCATCGGAATCATCATTAACGGACCGGGCGACCATCTCAAAAGATACGGCCCTGTCCGTTATGTTCCGGTATTTTTCACTAAAAAAGTTTTTTGGATTTTTACAGAAACTGAAAAAACTGTATCTTTCGGCAAGCTCCATTACCGCACTGGCTTCAGCTTGTTGGGGAGTCGCCCCTTTTCCCATCTGTTTTTTTGTTCCGATGATTTTAACTGCATCCTTACCGCAGCTGCTAAAGTAGACCGGAATGCATAATCTTCCGTTGTCGATTCTTACGGTGTATTCAAGAATGTCAAGATCAACCTGTTTTAATTTTTCCTTGAATCTTCTGACGGTTTCTTCAGGGGAACATATTTTATCCTGGTCCAGGGTAAAGCGCTTAACGGCATCATTTAATATAATTTTATGTGTCATAAATTCCTTTTTAATGAAAATCAAAACCGATAGCATAAGTTTTTTAATTTTTATAGAACAATAATGCAAGTTTTAAAAAGATCAAAACATTATGAATAAGTTTTTTAAATTGACCGCTTTGATACAATTTGATATGAAATAACGAATGATTTGTGGGGATGTAGCTCAGTTGGGAGAGCGCGGCGTTCGCAACGCCGAGGTCGAGGGTTCGATTCCCTTCATCTCCACCA
>CAZIIV010000435.1:0-1934 GCA_964539365.1 uncultured Desulfobacteraceae bacterium
AAATGAAAAGATTAAACGAGAAGCCCATCGGTCGATGGGCCATTAATATTGATTTGGAAGGCTTTGGGCATTTATACGACAAGGAAGATCTTGTTCTGTTGTCCCTCGGCGAACTTATGGAGGGAATCTATCGGATAGGTGTCCAATGCTATCCTGAATCTCCTGATAGAATCTTTGTCCATCAACTTGGTGATGGCTTTATCATCGTCAGTGATTTTCCGGAAGATTCTCTCGAAAGACCCGTGGCCATCGCTTTATCCTTGCTTCGTCATGTTGCTCATTCAGGCCGATATGCAAAGGCTACCATTGCAGACGGTGAATTTGCGGATATTTTATCCTGCTATCCTTCATCTGTAATAAATGCAGCAGGACCTGACAAAAGGGTCCGTCTTGGTCGTGGTATCATGACGCTTTTTCCGGTAATGGGTACGGCACTAATTCGTGCTATTTCGGTAGCGAAAAAATGCCCAAGCGTACCGCTTCTGGCCGTGGCCATCGAAAATCGGGAACGAATTCCTGATGGACTTATTGTTCATGAAGTTTCATCGCTGGGCATTATCCTGGTAGATTGGATTCATTCGGAAAATAAACTTGCCAAAGATATTGCCATCAAATCACATCTGAATTGGCCCGATACCTCGATAGTATCAACGCAGCTAAAAGAATATTGTCAAACACAACAAGTCAAAGAGGAATGGAAAACAAGCGCACGCGATTTCCTAGGAATATCGATTTAAGAAGCCGCTAACAAATCGCGGCCCGAATATAAATGGGGTCAAAGCTTAAATTGTAAATTTAAACTAATTTTAGTTTAATATCAGTTAGTTAATGTCTCTTCAAAACCTTGATTTATGGTTATATGCAGCATGATTATGATAAGATTTCTCAGTCCCATAGATGAATCTGCCCGGGTAGTGAAGTGGCGAATTAAAAGCTTATACTTGTCCGCCTATGGAGGATTCCTTTTGCGTGAGAAACTGTGGTACTTTTTTTTAATTTTTGGATATGGTATACTGGTGGCGATATTTTCAGGTATGATCCGTTGAAGCGTCAAAAAATGGTAAAATTGCCTTAGGGCCCAGACCCGGGATTTTGTAACATGAATTGAGGGGTCATTGTAGTCGGCTGCAATACCGATGGAGCATTATGCCCCCTCCTTGTCGCGCCATAGCTTTTCAGCGAAGGCGGACCGTTAATCATGCTCCATCATTAAACACCCATTAATAAAAGGCAAACTGCGCTAACTGCGGGGTTTGTTGGTTATGCCCGATTTAAAAACAATGCGCTTGACATATTACGTCTTACATAATACTATGTGCGTATGATAAAATCATTTGCCTGCCGAGACACTGAAAAGCTGTTCAACGATCAACGCGTTCGCCGCTTCCAATCTTTTGAACGGCAGGCGAGAAAAAGGCTTATGGTTCTTCATGCTGCTCCTAGTTTGGACGCTTTAATGCTCAATCCGGGAAATAAGTTTCATGCTCTTAAGGGAGACAGGAAGGGACAATTCGCAATCAGCATTAACAAACAATGGCGTGTTTGTTTTGAGTGGCATGAGGGTAATGCATTTAATGTTGAAATCGTAGATTATCATTGAGGTATTAATATGAGTGCTAACAAAATTCTTGAACCGATTACACCAGGTGAAATCCTGCGTGAAGATTTTATGGAACCTTTAGGTATTAGCATAAATCAGCTTTCACGTGATCTTTCTGTACCTCCCAATAGGATCAGCGAGATTGTTAACGGGAAAAGATCCATTACGGCCGATACCGCCTTGAGATTGCAGCGCTACTTTGGTATTGAAGCCCAGTTTTGGCTAAACCTTCAGACCGAATATGATTTGCGGATGATAAAGCGAAAAATTTGGTCTGACATTGAACGGCGAATTATCCCGGTTAAGACAACGGAAACAGGAATTGAGCATAGCG
>CAZIIV010000436.1:0-1926 GCA_964539365.1 uncultured Desulfobacteraceae bacterium
TTTGAATGCAAAGACACACGGCTCGCGGTTGTATACCCGATGGTTGCATAAAATATTTCGATTCACCCAGGTCGCCATGATGAAAACCGTTGCCAGCGTTAACTGATCCTGGATTCTGGCATCTGGATGCTGGATGTTTTTTGAAGTCACTATTGGAGCTATCCTGAATATCCAGTATCCAGTATCAAGCATCCAGCATCTATCCATTTATGGCAACTAATTCACGAAAATCTGGAACAACGGTTAGATCTATTTTTTGCAACGTTAGGGTATATGCCGATTTATGCGGCCGCCCGGATAGGAAGTTTGAATGTTTAAAGATAAAAAGGTGATTGTTGTCATGCCGGCATACAATGCGGCAAAAACCCTGCGCAAAACTTATGAGGAGGTTATGGCACAGGAAATCGTGGATCTGATTATTGTGGTGGATGACAAAAGTCAGGATGAAACCGTTTCCATCGCAAAAGCATTGCCCGATACGTTGGTATACACCCATGAAAAAAACTTGGTGTACGGCGGCAATCAGAAAACCTGTTACAGGCTTGCCATAGAAGCCGGCGGAGATATCATTATTATGATTCACCCGGATTATCAGTATACACCTAAACTGGTTCCTGCAATGGCTTCCATTACTTAAATTAAACTTGACTTTATATTAAGTATAACTTAAAGTAAAGTTAAATTTAAGTAAGGTTGGAAATATGATGAAAAACAGGATATATAAAAGAAAGATTTTTAATGAAATCGTTCAATATTTACAAGAGGATGTTATAATTGTAATTAATGGAGCGCGCCAGGTTGGAAAAACATATATCCTTTTTTATTTAGAGAAATATCTGAAGAAAAAAAATAAGATTTCATATTATTTGGATTTGGAAGATTCAAGGTATTTAAATATCTTAGATGCAGGTGTTGATGCTTTTATAGGTCATCTGAAGGAAGAGGGATTTAATACGGATAAGAGAATTTACGTACTCCTTGATGAAATACAATATCTGGAAAACCCCTCTTCTTTTCTTAAATTAATCCATGACCATCATAAGACGATCAAACTGATTGTTTCCGGTTCTTCAAGCTTTGGCATTAAAAAAAAATTTAAAGACTCACTGGTCGGCAGAACAGTTACATTTGAAATATTTCCGCTTTGTTTTGAGGAATTTCTTGAATTTAAGGGGTATAAATTTGTCAGAGGTGTGAGATTTACGGACAAGAAAATAGATGAGTTAAAAGCCCTGCTAAAAGAGTATGTGCTTTGCGGATCATACCCGAAAATCGTTCTAACTCAGGCAAAAGAAAAAAAGGAAAGATTTTTACAACAAATAATTGATACATACATAAAAAAAGATATAAGAGATATCGGAAACATAAGGGAAATCGACAAGTTCAACAAGTTGATTGAAGTCCTGTCATCACAAAGTGGAAATCTGTTAAATATCACTGAACTATCCAACACGTGCAGATTGGCAAAAAAGACAATTGAACATTATCTGTTTATTCTGGAAAATACATACATTATAAAACTTGTTAAACCATACCACAGCAATCTGAGATCGGAACTTTTCAAAACACCTAAAATCTATTTTTACGACACCGGTCTTTTGCAAATGCTTCAGCTAAAAACAATTCCTGGAGCCATAATCGGCAATGTATTTGAGACAGCAGTATTTTCAGAACTGGTGAAACGCTGTGGGAAAGACCGGATATTTTACTGGAGAACCAAGGATAAAAAGGAAATTGATTTTATTCTCAGACAAAAGGATAAGATTCTTCCGGTTGAAGTAAAATACAATTTTTTTCGTTTTTCAAAAACAGCGATCAATTATTTCTTAAAAAAATATCATCTCAAAGACTACAGGGTAATCGGATTTGAGGGAGATTTGAATCAGGAACAGTTTATGTATTTGTGGGAAGAAATTCTTCCAAATT
>CAZIIV010000437.1:0-1916 GCA_964539365.1 uncultured Desulfobacteraceae bacterium
TTCAGGGGAAAACAAGATAACCCATGGCAATCATAGCTCTTAAGAAAATGTTTTTTAGATCCACCCATAAACCTGCCATCTATCACCTTAACCCTGACACCTGAAACCTGAAATCTAAAAATAGGGAGCCGTCACTTGACCTGGAAGGTAAAGGTTGTATTGAACATATACTGATCGCACGTTTCTTTATCCGGATACGGGGGCCTGTGAGAAAGCATAATCATCCAATAACCGGCCTTATCCAATTGGATAATGGCCTGACCATGACCGTCGGTAACGGTTTCCACCGGAACATGTCTGACAGGACGACGTGCCTTTTCCGGAGATGCCTGACCGGATCCCTTCCGCACATCCTTGCCTGGACGCCCCTTTTCCTGCGCCGCATGGCCGCCGACGTCTGCGCCTTCAAACCCGGCATAGGTGGCTTTAACACTCAAACCGGGCAGCGGTTTTCCGTGATATAGAACTTTTACGGCAAAGCCGTCACCGCTCTTCAAATTCAATGGATTTTCAAGGGGAACCAGCTCCAGGGGACGATTGACCGTGCTGCCGAGATATTTGCCGTCACCGCCGGCGATAATCACGGTTTTGGCCTCTATGTGGAAGTTTGTACATTTGATGGAATTTTCCACTTCCTTTTTGTCGCCCCATTTTCTGCCGTCCGGTGTTTTCGTAAAGAACCCCGGTCTAATCCTTGCCGTCACGAGATAGGCACCCGCTTTTTCAATTTTAAGCGAATAAAGAGAAACGGACTTTTGTACCAGATTCACAATGAGGCCGTCCGGGTCCACGGCCCGGATATCCTCCATCCTTCCTTCTTTGAATTCCTGGTCGGTACGATCCGCCGGGAATTTGTGTCCCCAACCGATACCGATATCCACCGTGGTTCCCACCGGCGGATAATAATCCCCGGGGTTGAGCCAGAGATTGTGGGCAAACACCTGCGGGCAAATTAGAAATAGCGTTAAACCGTACAAGAGCGTAGCAATACTTGGCCTGATTTTCATTTCTCACCTCTTTTTTGATTACATTGTTATTTAGTTCAGCAGTCGGGGTGTTTTTAAACTTAACCGCTCCATGAATAATCCGCAACGACACCGCACAAACTCATGCATAAGGGCTCGTAACAAAAACTCTCCGAGCCCTTATTTATTTAAACCAGCGGTGCCGTCGACGAGAAAGTCCCCCACATAAAGCAAATATTCAAAGGGCAGCCTGTTTTCTCCCACCGTGTCGAGAATGGAGCCTAATGTCGCACGCACCACTTTTTCTTTTTCAGCATATCCGGCGCTGTAAACGATGCCCACCGGAGTTTCGGAAGGATAATGTTTGGACAGACTGTGGATGAACTTTTTCAATTGCGTGCGCATGGTAAACAGAACCATGGTACTCCGATGCCCGGCCATCTCTTCCACGGACCAGCCCGAGGCCAGAATAACCGAATGGGAACTTTTGCCCTCGGTAACTCCGGCACGCAACGCCGCGTTGGCGGCATTAAAACAACTGAGCCCGGGCACAACCTCGGTATCCAGATCACGCAGTTCCGTTAAAGTCCAGGAGCAGGGGCCGTAAATCAGGGGATCACCGCTGTCGAGCATGGCCACCGTCTTTCCCCGGGAAACGGCAGCTCTGACCCTGGCGGCAAATTCCGCCTGTTTGCGATGGTACTCCTCACAGCTCATCCGTTCTCTCGCCTTTTCCGCCTGGGTAAGCTTTGAGCAATCCTTGCCATAAAAGGGAAAAAGCCGGTGATAGCCGGCAATCACATTTTTCCCTTTAAGCCAGGCTCCGAATCTGTCGCTGATTCTCTTTCCGGCAAAGATCACATCCGCTTTTTCCATGACCTTTAACGCCCGGAGGGTAGCCAGATCAGGATCACCGGGCCCAATGCCAACCAGGTAGAATTTGCCCTTGCC
>CAZIIV010000438.1:0-1916 GCA_964539365.1 uncultured Desulfobacteraceae bacterium
AGAGGATTTGTTTGTTCACACCGGTCCTTTTGCCGTGATCTTTAAAGCCAAATTCCGTGACATTATGAAAAAGAACAAACTTTATACCCAAATCCCCCCCATGTCTGGAATCAGAAATGGGTCGTTAACTGTCAGGCCATCGGCACAGGCGAGCAGAGTATCAATTACCTCGCTCCCTATGTTTTTAAAGTGGCCATTTCAAACAGCCGGATCGTAAAAATTGAAGATCGAAAGTCTTTTTCAGATACCGTAAAAACAAAAGCAACCGGTGGCGCACCATGGCCCTGGATGTTATGGAATTTATCCGCCGTTTTATTCAGCATGTGCTGCCCACAGGGTTCATGAAAGTTCGTTATTACGGATTCCTGCAGCCGGGATCTTCAGTCCCGTTGGAAAAGATCGCGGCCCTGATTGAACTGGCCTTCGGTTTTGAAATCGTGACACCAAAAACCGTGCTCGAACCTCCTGAGCCGATCATCTGCAACAGCTGCGGCGGAAGCCTGGTATTCCGAGCTTCATTGTTGCCGTTCAAAACAGCATTTGCGGATTCAGGATAGTTGAGAACCTGTAAATACTACTTTTATCCAACCTGTCTCGAGCTTTGTTTCGGGGATTGAACAGACTTGTCAGTCTTCACTTTCAGCTACGCCTGACAAGCCGATCTCCGGTTGAAGCGGCACAGGACGGCTACGCCTTGACCCGGCTTTTGGCCCCGAATGCCTGCAACTATTTTTTGAAAATTATGTCTTTTAATTGATAAAAAGTTTTTTTTCAGCTCCGGCACCCCGAATTTTTTTGATTCAGGGGGCCTTTCCTCACTCAAACTTATCGGGTCGTGGCTAAAAGCGAAAACCGATCATCAAATTAATACCCTTATACAAATATCTCAGTAAACCGGGCTTCTTGAACAATAGATTGAAAACGACCTTTCAGGTCGTGTCAATCCTTAGAGGTTATGCCTCTGTTTATGTCACTCAGACTTCTCCAATAACCAGAATTTCCAACATACAAAAATAAAATCCTTCCGAATCAAGGATGTATTCCTCGGATGCGGAATCAAAACATGCTTGCCATTGTTCAAAATCCTCTTCTGACAGATAGGGTCTGCCTTTGCCTGCGTACCATTTGGCATTGCCAGTAATATAACATTTTGCTTCCGGTGTCAGAGGCGGAACCATTTGTACTGCATATGAGGTGGCTGACACATTTTTTAAACTTGCTTTCAAAAGAAGGTCTCGCAGCTTTTGTCCTGAAAAATTGTCAAAAGGCGGATTCGGAGGATTTTCTTTAAGAGCCTGAGCTGCCGCAGTTATCACTTTCAGTGTCAGCAGAGGTTCTATGGGATGAACAACCAAAACAGAACCCTCAAAATCTTTGACAGTAATCCTTCCGCCTTTTCTTGTCACCCGTTTCTGCTCTTCCAAAACCTTCTGATGATCTGTAACATAAGCAAAACAGTTTCCGAATAAAACCAGATCAAAGCTGTCATCTTCGAATGGAACCGAACGGAAGTCACCTTCATGAAATTCAATAATTTCCTCATACTGATCTGCAATGTTTTCCGAAGCATACCTGATGAAATCCGTATCGCTGTCAAGACCGACAATCCGACCGGTCGGTTTTACTTTTTCAGCCAGCAGAGACGTCCATAGTCCCGGTCCACAACCCAGGTCCAGTACGATATCACCCGATTTAAGGTTCAAATTGTCAACCATCCCACGCCGTTGCTGTTCCTTGGCTCTGTGATGATCAATAAGCCATTTTATTCCCCAATTAACATATTCACCACGTTTATTGATGTGTTGCGAATTAATATTCCCTGACATTTTTTTCTCCTCCTGTTCAAGCTTCTTTTAAGGGGTCATAACGCCGCCGGATGAGCCGCGAGACTCGCAGGTTTTGGCGGGAGCTTGCTT
>CAZIIV010000439.1:0-1911 GCA_964539365.1 uncultured Desulfobacteraceae bacterium
ATTTTATTTTGTTACTCTTTCTTAGTGCCTTGGTGCCTTCGTGGCATAAAGAAATAAGTTTTGGGAACGTAATGAAAAGATTATATAATCGATCCTATTTTTTTGATCAGGGAATTCATTTTGAATGCCGGCGGTGCGGGGTATGCTGCACCGGGGACCCGGGAATCATATATGTCGGAAAAGATGAAGTCACTCGTATCGCCGAACACCTTTGTGTTCAGGTTCCATTTTTTATCGAAAACTATCTCTATCCCATAAAGAAAGGATACAGTATTAGAGAACATGCAGATGGGCGGTGTTTTTTTTATGAAAACGGATGCACAATTTATCCGGTTCGTCCCCATCATTGCAAAACCTTTCCTTTTTGGTTTGAGAATTTACGTTCCGCCAAAAAATGGAAACTTATATCCAGGGAATGTCCGGGTATAGGTTGCGGCCCTCTCTATTCCAAAGAACAGATTCTGGAAATTGTTGGATCAAACATAGATCTTATTGTAAAAATGAATCTTTGTGCCTTAGTGTCTTTGTGGCAAACATTGTAAGTTGAATTTAAAAGTATTAGACAATTTTTGTAAAATATTGTAGCCTTTTTTTGATGCAGATATAAATTTTTCAACTGTGGATTCTGTAACAACTAGTTCTAAATCTGACGATTATGAAAATCTATGATTATCCGTCAAAATCAGCCGAAAAAAGAATAACATCAATTGTAAACAGAGGCCTTGGGTTTAAGAAGAAAGACATTCTTACGGTCACGCGTATCCTCGAAGATGTCAGGAAAAATGGAGATACCGCACTCATTAAATATACAAACCGGTTTGACTCTCCGGCATTGACCACAACATCTATCAAGGCCACGCACCAGGAGATTGATACTGCTGCAAAAACCGTAGGCCGGTCCTTTGTGCGTGCTCTGAACAGAGCGGTCAGGCAAATCCAGGCCTTCCATAAACAGCAGCTCGTCAACTCATGGGTTAATACAAAAAGGCCCGGCACTCTTTTGGGGCAGTTGGTAAATCCCGTGGATACCGCGGGGGTTTATGTGCCGGGAGGAATGGGGGGAAAGACGCCTCTTGTCTCTTCAGTCTTGATGGGCGTTATTCCGGCCAAAGTCGCAGGAGTCAAGCATATCGCCATGGTAACTCCGCCGAACACGGAGGGAAAGATAGACTCCCATCTTCTGACCGCCGCAAAAAAGGCAGGGGTTGATGCGGTTTACAAGGTCGGAAGCGCATGGGCCATTGGCGCTCTTGCTTACGGCACTGAGACAATTCCAAAAGTAGATGTTATTGTGGGACCCGGCAATATTTATGTTACCCTTGCCAAAAAAATCGTATCGGGAACCGTGGGCATAGATATGATCGCAGGGCCGAGTGAAATTCTGGTTATTGCAGACCGCACCGCAAATCCGGCATTTATTGCGGCCGATCTACTGTCCCAGGCCGAACATGATGTGCTGTCATCAGCAATTCTGGTCACAAACTCCAAAGAAACGGCAAAATCGGTTGCTCTTGCCGTGGATGCGCAGCTTGAAGTTCTCAAGCGCAAAAAGATCGCCGAAAAATCCATTGCCGGGTTCGGAGCAATCATAGTGGTGCCTGATATTGATGCTGCGATTGAGCTCTCAAACAGAATTGCGCCCGAGCATCTTGAACTTCAGGTCAAAGATCCATTTGCGATTATCGGCCAAATACGTAATGCCGGAGCTGTGTTTTTGGGGGATTATACTCCCGAACCGGTGGGAGACTACATTGCCGGACCCAATCACGTGCTTCCCACTGCAGGTACGGCAAAATTCTCGTCAGCGCTTTCCGTGGACAATTTTGTTAAAAAGACCAGTCTGGTCCGGTACTCCAGAAAAGCATTTGAGCGTGAAGCCGGAGATATTATTCGCCTGGCAGAAATCGAAGG
>CAZIIV010000440.1:0-1905 GCA_964539365.1 uncultured Desulfobacteraceae bacterium
ATCTTTGAGATCATTGTACCGGGTGATGGGGTCATCGAAAGGATCGTCAGGGTCCTCGCCGGGCAGCACCTGCTCCATTTCGAACATGGGGCGGGGGCCGTGAGCGATGATCGGCTTGGCCCATTCCTCGATGGGTTCGTCTTCTTCTCCCCAGTACTCTTCCTTGGGGTCCCACATGCCCATATCTTCGAGCCCCAGTGGCACGAGATCGAGGGTCTTCATGTCGATTCGAGTAGACTGAACCTCGCCGGAAAGATACGGATGACCGCCGTAACGCCACTGTTTTACTGGCTTGACCGTGGCAATCGCGCCGGGCACCAACTCCCAGAGGCGGCTAGTGCGCAGGGTAATGACCCGCTCACTCCCCAGCAGACGGCACCGGGCGGCCCGATCTTTGACCGATAGAGTGACCAGTTCGACCGGTTTGTTAACGTCGATCTCATCCTCAGCCGCCTTGTGCTGCCGCCGGCGTCTGGAAGGTTTCTGCGTTTCGGAAAGATAGGGATCGAGGTTGAGCCACCTCCGGTAGGCAGCAATGTAGCTCGCCCCAACCGATGTTTGCGGCAACACGACATCGGAGACCGCAACTAAATATTCGGACCCATCTTCACGCCGGCATCTTGCAGTGAGACCGCGCCGTTCATTACCGTCATAGTCTATTGCGATCACTGAAACCGGTTCCCCGATGACGAAACCGTCGGCCGGCAGGGTAACGTCATCCTCGAAGGCCTGCCGAAAAGCCCAGAGCTGCTCATCATCTCCATAAGCGTCGACAGTGATCTCCGCGATCATCTCATCTAGGGGTTTGAATTCCTTGCCCTTTTTGGAATTTCGCGTGCCCATCTTTTATTCTTCCTTCCAGATGCCGGCCTTCACCAAGCGTAGAATCAGCGCCTTGCGCCGCAGGTGACCGGCCATGAACTTTTTCAATTCGTTTTGGAATTGCTCTTTGGTCGCAAACAGGTCATAGGCTTCGGCGATGTCGACAAGTATACGGCATGCTTCGTCATAGCCCCGCCCCGATCCGCGCTCGACAGGTTCTTTAACCGCCGTCCAGGCCTTGGGAAAATCGCTGGACAGGTTTTTCAGGTACGCCTTGCGTTTCTCCCGTCGCTTGATCTCCCGTTGCTTTCGGTCCCGTTTTTGCTTTTCCATCCGGATTAGACGCGCCTTTTCGGCGTTCTGCCGCAATTCTCCCACCGTACGCCGGGGTGCGTCGGTATCGCCCGTCTGTAAGCCGCGCCGCCATGCCGCGAACCGGTTCCTGATGGACCGTTCGGCCTGCTGCCCCTTGCCCTCCAGCAATTGTTTCAGGATCGAATTGACTTCTTCTCTTGGCAGGGCATCGATCCACTTATCCATTTCCTGTGGCGAAATTTCCGCCTTCGGAGCAGACGGGCTGCCCATGCCGGCACCGGCCTGCAGGCCCGGGTCCACCTCAAGAAATTCGGCCAGCCCCTGCTGGCTCGCCGTCAGGTTTCCCAATCCGCTCACGCATAGCGGCTCCATCTCATCGTCATCCATCATCTCCCCGGCTACGGCCGGCAGCCAGCCGATATACAGGCTGCGCAGGTCTCCGCGCAGCAGCTCATCGCGGACCGGTGCCAGGCGAGCCATCCAGCCGCGGCCGTCCTCCATGCCGAAGCGGTCGTAGTTTTCCGACTCCTCAAGGCTCCAGGTGATGATCCAATGGGTCTTGGTGGCCTTGATATCCAGCAGGTGAGGCACGGCCACGGCCTTGGCCGTCTCATGGGTCAATGCCTCCATGGGCAGACGCACCATGAATATAGCTGTCATCCAATTGGCCACATAAACGTGGGCATCGAAATAACGTTCCATCAGCTTTTCTGGGTCGCCTTTGAAGTCGCCCCAATTGTATTCATTGGTGAAGCTGACCGGCGTGAT
>CAZIIV010000441.1:0-1894 GCA_964539365.1 uncultured Desulfobacteraceae bacterium
GCAGAGGGACACTGGGTAAAGCTAGAAATGGGGAAACCTAAAACAGAGATTCTTTTTGGAATCAATCCTGTTCTTGAAGCCTTAAACGCGGGACGTAGAAATTTTTTCGAAGTCTATGTTGTAAAGAAAAAGACCTCAGAACGTTTAGAAAGAATCCTGACAGTTTCTGAAGCGAAAAAAATTCCTGTGGAAAGGGTGGAACCTTCACAATTAAAATCTCTGGCCGGAACGGATCAACACCAGGGAATCGGAGTTAGGACAAGCGGGTTCCCGCTGTCGGAAATTTCTGACATTATAGGCGGTATCCGGCCGGATCATACAAATCATTTACTGTTACTGGTCGATAATGTCATGGATCCTCACAACCTGGGCGCTCTGATCAGAACCGCACTTTGTGTTGGCGTGGACGGTATAATTATTCCAAAGGACAGATCTGTTCCGCCCACACCTGCGGTATCCAAGGCATCGGCAGGAGCCTTGGAGCATATCCGTCTTGCACGGGCAACAAACATGGTGAACACAATCAAGACGTTGAAGAAAAAAGGATGGTGGATTGCCGGAATGGATAAAGCATCCGACAAGTCGATTTTCCTGAGTGATTTGACAGGTCATCTTGCAATTGTTATTGGCGGGGAGGAAAAAGGCATGCGACTTCTGGTAAAAAAACATTGTGATTTTTTAATGTCCATTCCTCAGAAAGGGCCGGTAAATTCCCTGAATGCTTCCGTGGCGGGAGCGATTGCCATGTATGAAGCGTTCAGACAGCGACACTTATCTTGATAATATAGGAATTTCCTTTTTTGGACACAGATGAACACAGATTATCAAGATTTTTAAATTTAAAAAGAAAAATATTATCTGTGTATATCTGCGAAAATCTGCGTCCTATTTAACTTGATGATTATAAAACCGTATATGTTCATTCGTATCGCCAACACCTTTAAGCAAGCCCTTTTTCCGACGCGGTGTCTGGTGTGCGGATCTTTTTTTCATGCCGCAGCGCATAAAATATGTGATTTGGAAGCAGGGCATATGGGTGGGAACCATTCGACCATTGCCCGGGAATTTATTGAAAAACCAGTATTAACTTCCGCCAACGGTAATTATTATTCGGATAATCTCCCTAAAGTCTTTGGGAAATGGATGGCTCCGTTTTTGTGTCCGACCTGCACTTCGGGATTCTTGCCCGTTGAATCTCCCCAATGTTCCAGATGCGGCATGGTGTTTAAAAGCAGGAAAGGGGAAGATCACGTCTGCGGAGAGTGCCTGAATTCACCAAAAAGATTCCAAATCGCACGATCAGCGGGGATTTATAAAAACACACTTATGGCGGCGATACACTGTTTCAAGTACAAAGGAAAAACCCAGATGGCACGACCTCTCGGGACCCTTCTTTTTGCTGCGTTTATCAATTTTTGGGATAAAAGGAGCATGGATTTGATCGTGCCGGTTCCGTTACATGTAAAAAAATTGAGAATGCGGGGATTCAATCCGTCATTTCTTCTGGTAAAGGACTGGATACGCATTGCAAAATTTTTACATGTGGAAATACCGGATATACCGATTGACATCAATGTTCTTGAAAGAAAAAGATGGACGGAACCCCAAACCGGTTTACGGCGCAAGGAACGTTTGGCAAACATTAAGAATGCATTCCATATAAGAAATGGTTCGAAAATCACGGGGAAAAGAATATTGGTTGTGGATGATGTGTATACCACGGGAGCTACTGTAAATGAATGTGCAAAGGTTTTATTGAAGGGGGGTGCCGGGCAGGTGGATGTGATAACACTGGCACGGGCTGTATAATTGTATGTTATCTAAGATATTAGAATTACAAGACTTGATAAAAATTGTACATGATTTTCGCGAGTCAGGGAAAAAGATCGTATTT
>CAZIIV010000442.1:0-1880 GCA_964539365.1 uncultured Desulfobacteraceae bacterium
AATAACTACCGTATTTTTCTCTTATTTTATCTATGGCTTCATCTAATTTTTCTTTTTCTAATACATCTTCTTTTTCAAAAAAGTTTATCTGCTTATTTTTTTTATCAATAAAATCGCTAACTCTAACATTCATATGTCTTATGGGCCTTTGGTCCCATAACTCATCAAATAGATATTTTGCCGTCTCTATAATATCTTCTGTACTGCTTGTATAGTAATTTATTTTCTTTTGCTTAATATTATATTTGAAATCTTTATTTTTTATTCCTATAGATATGGTTTTACAAAGTTTATTTTCTCTTCTCAATCTTATACCTACATTTTCACATAGACTCATTATAATTTTATATGCTACCTGTCTTTCTTCTACATCAAAAGATATTGTACTTCCATTTCCAATTCCCTTTATGTCATGTTCTTCTCTAAACATAGAATTATCAATACCCCATGCATAATCGTATATTAATTTCCCGTGGGATTTTAATGATGCTACTAAAAGATTGAAGTCGCAGTTGGCCAGATCTCCTATAGTAGATATCCCCAGTTTTTTTAGTTTAGGGACTGTTCTTCTTCCTATCATATATAATTCAGATATATCAAGAGGCCATAGTTTTGTTTTGATTTCTTCTTTGTATAATGTGTGAATTTTATCAGGTTTTTCAAATTCACTGGCTTGCTTTGCCAGTAGTTTGTTGTTTGATATGCCTATATTTACAGTATATCCGAAATTTTTTTTAATAGTATTTTTAATTTCATAAGCCAGCTTTTCATAATTTTTATTTTTATCAGTAAAATTCAAAAAACATTCATCAATACTAAATACATCCACATCCGGTGTGTAAGTCTTTAAAAAATCTCTCAAACTTTTACTTGCTTTTACATATACATCGTATCGGGGATGTATAATTTTTAGATTTGAACAGGCAATTTTTGCTTCCATTAAAGATTGTCCCGTTTTGACACCGGATTTTTTGGCAGGTATAGATTTTGCCAGGACAATTCCATGTCTCTTTTTTTCATTTCCTCCTATAACTGTAGGTGTTTCTAAAAAATCATTTTCTATTCCCATCTGCTTGTAATATGCTGTGTGCCAGGATAAAAATGCAGAATTAACATCTATATGCATTACTGTATTTTTAGTTTCCAAATTATCACCACCGAACATTTGTTTGTTTTTTTGATTATATCATTTTATCCTGTTTTTGTGAAGAAAAAAAGAGAGGAAAAATTTCCTCTCTTTAAAGATATTATTTTTATATATATTAAAATGGTGCGAAATTTTGTTCATTCCACCAATCTTTCATACTTTGATCATATGCGTCCTTGAACTGCTCTAAGTGGACTTTTTCCCACTCAATTAAAAGATCGAAAAGTTTTTTTGCTTCTTCTACTTCAGTATTTTTCTTTGCTTCTTCATAAAACTCAACAGATGCTTTTTCTAAATTTATGGCTGTCCCAAATATAGAAACTGATATAGAGTTTTTATTGAACTGCTTATTTTCCCATTTGAATATTTTTGGTGAAGGTGGATTTACTAAGAAAGCTAATTTAAATCCGTCTCTTTCCTCGTCCTTAATCTTTTCGAAAAGTTCTCTGAGATATTCAGAGTGTTTTCTTTCTTCTTCGGCTATAACTTGTAAAGATTTTTTTGCATCTTCATCCTTTGCCTCTTTGCTAGCCATCATGTAAAATTCGTAACCTTCTACTTCATTAATTATTCCTTGTTTTATAACATTTAGCTCTTCTTTTAACATTATATATACCTCCATTTCCTTATATTATATTTTACCCTAATTAAATATAATTATTCTATAAATCATGATAAAAAAAGAAACTGCTTTTACACAGTTTCTAAACTATATCTTTTATCACGTCTCTAC
>CAZIIV010000443.1:0-1870 GCA_964539365.1 uncultured Desulfobacteraceae bacterium
TCTCCTTTGTTGTCAAGGGTTCGCAGTAAATGGCTACGGCTTCACCCTTGACGCCGCGGATCTGAGGCATCCCCGACTTTTGCAACGTTGAGGTGGATTTGATACCTATTATACACCTCCCATACACATTGTCAATAAGGTTTCCGAACTTCATATTTGGCACAAAATGTGCTTAATAATTGAGACACCAGGAAAAAATGATTCGATTGCTCGAAGATTTGCATAGCAAAAACAAGTGATTGATTTGATGACGGGTTAACCCGCCAAAGTTCGCCGGCGGGTTAAAATTCGAGTCTGACCCCAAGGGAAATCCTTGACAACTGCCGTTAAAATAAGGATATGTGTTTCAGTTACTGTTTATGGGCTCTCCGGTTTAAATTTTCAACTCTTGTAAAAAAAGGATCTCGGACATGAAATGGTTTCTTTATGCGATCAGCTTTTTGTGGATTACAGCGGGTTCTTTAAGTATTATTTATACAACCGAATCCAGAAACGTTATGAAACGTTTGTTTGATAAAACAGACCGAAAAATTCTCTCGGTCTTTCCAGCCGTCATAGGTGTTCTGCTGTTTATTTCCGCATCATGGAGCCTTCATTCATGGTTTCTAAGAATGCTCGGTGTCATGGCTGTCATCAAAGGAGGCATTATATTTTTTAATCCTAAAAACTTATATGATGAAATGATGAACTGGTTTTTAAACTCTCTTTCAGATCAAACTTACAGGTTTTTCGGAATTGTTTGGATAATCATTGGAACAGCAGTTTTATCCTGGGTTTCGTAAAACTACAGATAAAAGGGCAAACAAACACAAAATCAAAATGCCCAAAAGACCGGGATCAGCAGCGACCCCATGACGATGACAAGGATATTCAATGGAATGCCCAGCTTGAGATAGTCGCTGAACCGGTAATTGCCCGGACCGTAGACCAACAGGTTGGTCTGGTAGCCGATGGGGGAAGCAAAACAGGCACTGGCGCCGAAACAGACCCCGACGATGAACGGTTTGGGATTTACTCCCAATTTAAGTGCCGTGGCAATGGCGATGGGCAAAATCAGAACGGCCGTAGCATTATTGCTGAGCAGTTGCGTACTGATGCTGGTCAGAACAATGGTGCCGGCCAATACCATTCCGGGAGAGGCGTCTTTGAACGGATTCAGAAACCATTCCGCATAGAATCGTGTGGCGCCGGTTTTTTCCATGGCCGCGCCCAGGGCGATGGTGCCGACAATCAGCAGCAGCACATCCCCTCGAATGGCCCGATAGGCATCTCTCAAATTCAGGCACCCCGTCAGCACCATCAGAAAAACACCGGTCAGTGCACATACCATGATGTCCGCCAGGCCGCTGGTGGCTGCAGTAATCAGGCCGGTAAAGATCAGAATTGCCCAGCGGGCCTTGCGTTTGTGGATGATTTCGTGATGCACATCTTCAACGATGATGAAATCGGCACCCGTGCGGATCTGTTCCAGCGTGTTGATCGGGCATCGAACCAGAATGATATCTCCGACCCTGAGTCTGACCGACTGTATTTTCTGGTCCGAATAATGCAGTCTTCTCCGCTTGATCGCAATAATATGCGCATTGGGGTCTCCCTGTAGATGGGTGTCCATCAGCCTTTCTCCGACAAGCGACGATTGGGGAGGGATAATCAGTTCCACGGTCAAGGTGTTCTGATCCCCTGCAGAAAAGTTAAGGTTCTGGTCGGCATGGGGCAGTTCGACGACCTTGTCGTTCAGCATGGCGAGCAAATCGCTGGCCGATCCTTTGACGAGCATAAGGTCGCGGGACACGATCGGCAGAGAATCATCAGAAACAGGAATGATGCGGGAACGGCGCACGATTTCAAAAAGCACCAGCGTCGGATATTT
>CAZIIV010000444.1:0-1868 GCA_964539365.1 uncultured Desulfobacteraceae bacterium
CCCTGGTAATGGGTATAAACCGGACCGTCCTGTGCGGGATAATTGAATTCTTCCATGTCACTGTTGACAATGGCAAACGGAAGGCTCTTTAATCCGTAATAAATCTCCGGGCGCTCAAGCTCGATCTTTCCAGTGGGGGGCAGATCCCGAAGGAAAAACTGCGGGCGGCCGCCTTCTGCCACTTCTGTTACCGGGCTCATTGCGACCCCGTAGCCGTGGGTGAACTGGAGATAGCGGTTGACCCAGCGCTGGGCCTCTGAGGGCAGCTTCTCCGAGGACAGCTCCCGGGTGGAGAGCATTACCTGGCGAAGATTCCCGTCGATCATGTAGCGGTCCGTCTGCACACTCAAAAAATCGTAATAAAGCCGGAAAAACTGGATCTGGTTATAACTCTGCAGCAGCGGGCCCTCATCCCAGAATCGCAGATTCTGGATGGTGCCCTGGTTTTCATCAATTGTTTCAGACCGGACCTCGCCGCGTGCAGGATGGCTTTTAGCCGCAATATCTTCAAGCCCGTAAGCCTTTCTTGTGAACTCGATGTTTTTGGCGATATACTGCCTTTCCCTGGCCAGTTCGCTGGGCTCCACCTGCAGCCGCTGGACAATGCCGGGCAGGGCCGCTATGCCCAAAATGCTTAAAACAAGCCACACTCCGATACCTGCTGCAATCAAGCGGTATCCTCCGAACCGGGTGGCCGCCAGAAGCGTGCCGCCGGCGCCGATTGCAATAAAAGTCAGGATCGTGCGGGCCGGAATGATAATATTGTCGTCCGTGTAACCGACTCCGAAAACCGTGCCGGTCTTTGAAAACAAAAGATCGTATCTCCCGAGCCAGTGGCCCGCGGCAACCAAAAAGAAAATAAAAGAGCCGAGTATGAGCAGGTGTGTTTTCAGGCGGCCTTCAAAGGAAAAAGTTTCGCCCTTCAGGTTGGCTGTGAGGTAATAAAAACCCGCGACAAAAAGAATGATCACGACAAACACGCCCAATAGCCAGCTTCTCAGAAAGTTTAAAACAGGCAGGCTAAAGACGTAGAATGACAGATCGCGCTTGAAAACCGGATCCGCCTCGTTAAAGGAAGCTCCGTTAAAAAACCGCAGAAAAGCCTCCCAGCGGGCGGAAAAGTAAACCGCCAGCAATGCGGCCCCGAGCACGATGGCGAGTATGCCGACCCACAGAATCAGCCGCCGGGCGTCCTGATAGCCTTGCCGGGACAGTTCCTTTCCCTGCCGCCATTGATAATCAGCCGTGTTTCTGTAAGCCGCATACAAATTGGGCGCCGCCAGAGCGACAAAGACCAGCACTGCAAGCAGGTAAAGCCATATCTGCGTGGTTATGCGGACAAACAGCACCTGCTCATGGCCGAGGTTGGCAAACCACAGCCAGTCCGTATAAAATCCCCGCGCCCAGTTGAGACCCATTAAGACGCCCAAAACAACCAGCCCAAGCAATATGAGCCGGACGAACCTTGTAAGCTTGGGAAAATTAATGTCTTCCAGGCGGAACGGTCGTTTCGGCGGGCCTCCCCCCATATCACCGGTTGTATAAAAATCTGTCATCAGCAAACACCCGTTGTTTTGTGGCTGGCTTTTTTTGATTTATTCCGGAATAATAACGTAAAGAATAACTTTTTTACAAAGATTTGCAAGCCACTGCCGATATTTCCCAGTAATCGGGGCAGCGATCCCCGTCTTGCCATTGGCATCAGCATTCCCGGCCATCCACGAAGCTTCACCCTGAATCCGTCATTCCTTTGTTCCGCCAAAGCCGGAATACTGGCGAGCAATAGCCGCATGGTGCATTGAAGCTCTCCCTATAAGTACTTGCCAAGTCAGATATTACCATTGCAACGCGAGCTCATTTTACGACCC
>CAZIIV010000445.1:0-1861 GCA_964539365.1 uncultured Desulfobacteraceae bacterium
GATGCTCCGTATTTCATTTTGAATTCATATCTCCTTTCATCCATGGATGATTGTCTGATCAAATCCCATTTTTACCGGCCGACCCCGAGGCGGGATCAAAGGGAAATTTTTATAAATTTCGTATAATTTTATTAAATTGGGTCAAGAATAGCAAAAAGATACCAATTGACACCCTGGTTCGCCTTTGGTATAAAAACTTTAGTTCTCACCCCAACCGATCAGGCTTCCATATGTTGAGGTTTGTATGATTTCGATACATAATCATAATCCTTCAATCCATCCGCTTTCAATGAGCCAATTCTTATCAATTCAGTATTCGGGAGGTGCGTCATGAAAAAGTGTTTTTTTGTGGTAATACTGATACTGTTAGCGATTCCAGTATTCGGACAGGGCGTCGGTCCTAATCAGGTCATCATTTTCGAACACAATGATTTTGTCGGAAAAAGTAAACCTTTCACCCTTGAACCCGGCATGCGCCACAAACTGGTACCCAAACTGGGTAATTTTAACGACAAAGTATCTTCGATACTCGTGGGCAAGAACGTAAAAGTTTGGGTTTACAAGCATGCTGATTTTAAAGGTATTACTACTTATATAGCAGCCTCTGCAAAAAAGCTTTCAAAACATAATTGGATCTTCATAGCCAAAAATGCCACTGTAATCCTTGAGGAGGATATCAATGACAAGGTTTCATCTATGATCATATTTCCTCGGCATAGAATACATCCCGTGGGTATAAATTTGAGCGGAAAAGGAACACAATTCTTTCCTTTACCGGAAAATAAAACCGAGGACAAGGCAATGTTTCCTGATCTTACGGACTACATGAACGACAAGGCAGATGAACTCGATCTCTATGGAAACGTGGTTGTTACAGTTTACAAACACAATGATTTCAAGGAACCATCTCTCAAATTCCCAGGTGCAGGTCCCAGTCAGGATAAATCCCATTACTACCTCGGAACCTACCAGTTCAAGAACAAGATATCTTCCCTGATTGTCCAAGGTGTGGGTGATGAGGTGTTTAAGATGAAACCGGCTACAGTTATTACGCCTCAAAAGACCCCTGAAAAAGACTCGGATGCAGAGCTTGCCATGGCGCCTCACGAGGCTAAAGTGATTACCCCGCAGCAGACCCAAGAGATGAAGGGTGCGGATACCGGTTCCGAAACTACACCGCAAATGGGCGAAGCGATTTCATCTGAACCCCGTTTTGATCTTTTCGAAAAAATTGAAGGTGATACGGATCGACCCGGCAACAATTACCGGAACTTTGACCTCGAGCAACCGGACATGGATTTCTGCCTGCAAGCCTGTCAGAATGATCCCCGCTGCAAGGCATTCACCTATGTCAAGCCGGGCCTCCAGGGGCCAAAAGCACGCTGCTGGTTGAAGGATGCTGTACCAGGGGCCAAACCTTTGCCAGGCTGTATTTCAGGGGTCAAGAAGTGAGATAGTGATTTTGCAGCGACCCTTAAGTGGATGCTGAAAATCCGGATTCTATGATCGGACTACCGGGAGCGCGATTGGGAGAATTATTAAATACGCTCTTTAAGAGAGTTCTTTTTGTTTTAAACCTTGTTGAAGTTTTTACTTTTCAGATTCGATGTTATCAAGTCTAAAATTGTGAGTGATTTGTTGTATAACTTGCCATGCACACAGGTTCAACCATCTCAATTATAATTACATGTATCGTATTTCTTACGGAAATGCGATAGTGGCAAATACCGGAAAGCTGAATACGACATTTATCTATTTTAAAATCTAAAAAATCAGAATCTGAATTTTTTCTTTACCGGGGTATTAAAATTTAACATTTATATCAGCATTGCTTATGGAAATAGATTTTTTATAATTTTTC
>CAZIIV010000446.1:0-1853 GCA_964539365.1 uncultured Desulfobacteraceae bacterium
CCACTTTTCCTTTGTAATGGTCTGGCACTTGGGGCAGTGGCGGTTGCGGCACGAATTGTAGGCATTGCGCTGGTGACGGATCTTTTGAGGTTGATGAAAATATTAATGATTACTGGTTGTTCAGGGCAGACTGGCTCAATCGTAAAGGGTCACCTTCCCATAACGACTTGGAAGTCCAGCATAAGCGAGCGAACCTGTGTTAATCGGATAGGCATGGTTCGAACAATATTCGGATTTCGCCTGAACATGACTTTTGGCTCAGGCGCTAAATAGTTGTACGTTGAAGATTGGAAAAGATAAATTTGCCTTTATACGAAACAAGAAATTCTCAATCTTCAGGATTAAATTTCCTTTGAGCCTCCATACAGCTTTTTTAATTTAACTCTGTCCGGCGACCCGTCTTCCAGACAGGGGAAATCAGTTATAAATTCCACATATTGAGGTTTCTTGTAGCTGGTCATACGTTCACCCACAAATGTTATAAGCGCTTGAGGCTCCATATGTTCACCCGCTTTTAACCGGCAGACCGCCTTGATTCCTTCTTTCCACTTGGGATCAGGGACTCCGAAAACAACGGCTTTTTCAACGGACGGATGCTGGAGAATCACTTTTTCAACCTCCACGGGATAGACATTTTCACCACCCGGCTTGATAAGTTCCTTCTCGGCCTTACGGCCTGAAAACCATAAAAATCCATGTTCATCGAAACGGCCCAAATCTCCGGTATGGTGCCGGCATTCTCTGAATGTGTATGCCGTGTCTTCCGGGAGATTCCAGTATCCCTTAAAGATCAGAGGACCCTTCATTGTAATTTCACCCACCTGTCCCATGGGAAGCGGATGATCATAATCATCCACAATCCTTACTTCTCCAAGCGGAATCACTTTACCGGCGGAACCGGGCCGGTCATCATAACGCCCCATGCTCACCAAACCCGTTGTTTCTGTTTGCCCATAAACAGAGTAAAAGATTCCGCCGGTGACTTTTTGATATTTCTCGATGGTCTCCGGTGTGTCCAGGCCCATAACGGCCCTGACACTTTTGATATCTTTACCGGTTTGTTCATGCACTTCAAGAATGGAGGCGAGTATGGGCGAGAATTCAAAAAATAGAGACACTTTTTTCTCTTCGATAAGTTTAACCGCCTTTTGGGCATCAAATTTGCTCATGTTCACATTCAATGCACCGGCTTGAAAACTGTTTGCGGCCATAAAAAAGCCGCCCACATGAAACATGGGCAAAAGATTTAAATGCACATCTTGTGACGTCAGGTTGAAGCAATAATTCAAATGTAGCCCGGCACATAAAAGATTACCGTGACTTAAGAGCGCTCCCCTGGGTCTTCCTGCAACAGCCGCGGTATGAATAATGACAAATCCATCATCATTGGAAACATCCGCCGCCTCAAAATTGCCCCGGTTATTCATTAAAGAATCAAACTCAACAAAATTGCCTCCCCCGGGTTTTAGGGTATAATAATTTTTTACTGAAAGAAGCTTATCTTTTATACTTTCGACCAGTTCTTGAAACTCTGAATCAACAAAAAAGGCTGCCGGCAAACAATCATCTATGTTAAAATTGATTTCATCAACCGAAAGACGCCAGTTGATCGGCAGGATAATGGCCCCCAATGCCGCTGCCGCACCGTAAAGAAGAAAATATTCAAGGCTGTTTTTTCCTAACACTCCGATACGATCGCCTTTTTTAATACCGGATCGCTGCAAACCGCAGGCCAGCCGATCGACCCTCTCTTTAAACCGGTTAAATGTTACACTCCGGTTGTCGTCGGCTTCGTACCATGCTTCGGTATCATTGAAACATACCGCATTGCGATGGATAAGATCATAAAAAGT
>CAZIIV010000447.1:0-1846 GCA_964539365.1 uncultured Desulfobacteraceae bacterium
TATAGTTCAAAAATTTCAACCTCCTCCGAAACATTCTTCAGCTTGAATTTGCCTTTGGAGACCGGCGAAAAGTGATCCTTAATTCTGTCTGCCGTGGTCTTGGAAAGATATATACTTCCCCCGGTTGCCAGAGCGCCGATTCTGGCCGCCACATTGGTGAGCCTGCCCCTGGCCGTGTAAGTCCAGCGGGAACCGGAATAGGTTTCGAACTTGGCGGCCCCGACCAGGGCCTGGCCCGAATTTATCCCCATGTTGATATCCAACTGCCGGTAAAGTCCGGAACACTTTTCCCAGATCCGGGCCGTCTCTTTCCGGATGGAAAGGGCGGTATTCACGGCTTCCAGAGCGCTGGCCTGTTTGTCTTCATTCAGAAAAAGCACCATCAGTCCGTCTCCGGCGGTTTCGTTGACATCTCCGTTATTGGCGTAAATGGCATCCATAAATACACTGAAATGCTTTTCAATGACTTCATTTGTTTGGCTGCTTCCGAGTTTTTCACACAATTTGGTGTACCCTTCGATATCCAGGAACAGGACCGAGAGATCTTGTTGCCTGCTTTCCGGAATTGTGTTTGTGGGAGATTTTTCGATCATCCTGGAGACCGTGACCGGTACGAATTTACTCAGGTTTTCTTTCACGCTTTCAAGAATTTCAACCTTTCGCATAGAGGCCTTGAGCTCGGTAAGTGCGGTCTGGAGCTGAATGTTTTTCTCTTGAAGATTTTTATTCAGGGATTTGATTTCCTCGAATGATCTGGCATTTTTCAGGGCAACGATCAGGTTGTTGACAAGGGTGAACAGCAGTTCTTCATCGTCCGTGTTGTATGGGTCCCCCACAATTTTGGATCCCAGCCCCATAATTCCTCTACAATCCGCATCCACGGTAAACGGGAATGCACAGATCGTTGCCGAAGGAAGAAGATGGTGGCTATTGAGGTCCGACTGTTTTTGCATAGACTCCACCAGATCGGGAGAAAGCAGAATTTGACTTCCGCCGGTTCTCAATAAGGAGGTATCGTCAGCCTGAAATCCTACGGATACAAATCCGTTTATTTCTCCGGAGGGAACATTCACCGTAAGGATAAACCCTTCGGCCACGCCAAAATTACCCATGGTCATGAGCAGGAAGTTTTTCAGTATAGACTCATACTCCACGCTGCCGAAGATGTCCTTGCTCACGTCATACAGGGTTTTCAGATAATAAACCCGCCGGTCCAGTTCGGTTTCAATGCGTTCCGCCTGCTGGAGAGAATTTCTAAGCTGTTCTAATTCTTTTTCAAGATCCATTTTGTGGCCTCAGCTCTTTGTGGATGGATTGAATAGATGGTAATATTTCACCGCAGAGTCGCAAAGGGCGCTGAGAATAATTCTTTATTGTTTTCCGTTGAGAGGACGGAAAACAATAAGGACCATCCAGAAACTTAATTATGCTTCTAACCCGTTAACTATTCTTACTATGCCATCTCGCATAAGCGGCACGTTGAAATTCAAGAGTAGTCCCAATTTAAGGCCAGATAATCTAAGGTATGTCAAAAGTTGGGCTTTATGTATCGGCTCAATCTTCTCGCATGACTTTAATTCAAGTATGATTGCGTTTTCAACAACCACATCCAGCCTGTACCCACAATCCAGATTTATCCCCTTATACCGAACAGCTAAAGGTTTCTGTCTTGCTAATGAAAGGCCTCCCAGACTCAGCTCGTGACATATGCATCCTTCGTATGCGGATTCAAGCAAACCAGGTCCAAGGTCTTTGTGTACCTCTATAGGCGCTCCGATGATAATACTGCTTAATTTGTTAATGTCTCTCATATTGTAATCATTAAAAAACTGTTAACCGCAGAGCC
>CAZIIV010000448.1:0-1830 GCA_964539365.1 uncultured Desulfobacteraceae bacterium
CAGGATCGACTTTCCGGGCAAAACACAATTTCCAGGTTAGGCGACTGCATCAGGCAGAAAGCCAGGGCTCCCGGCTAATCTATGCGCTATTGCGGACGGACCTTTACCCAAATCGAACTTAGCAATATCAAAGAACTTATCGCAAGCAATCCCAAGGCAACTCGTGCGGCATTGTCCCGTTTTGTCTGCCAACTCTTGCAGTGGTATCGTCTGGACGGCAGGCTCAAAGAGATGAGCTGTCGTGTGGCCATGCTCCGCATGCACGAGGATGGCCTCTTGCAATTGCCTCCTCCCAGAAACGGGAATAACAATGGGAAACCTTATTCCCGCCAGACCCAAAAAACTGATCCCAAGCCTCCTGTCGTCATACCATCAACTGCCTTCTCTGCCTTGAAGGTGGAACCGGTACAGGACAGCAATCAATCCCACCTCTGGAATGAATATATCCAGCGCTATCACTATCTCGGCTATGCCCCCGTACCCGGTGATCAAATCCGCTACATAGTCCGGTTTCTGGATCAGACGATGGCCCTTTTAAGCTTCAGGGCGGCGGTCTGGAAAACAGCGCCCAGAGATCAATTTATCGGCTGGACTCACCAAAAACGCAAAGAAAACCTTCACCTGATCATCAACAATGCCCGTTTTCTCATCTTGCCCTGGGTTCAGGCTCCTAACCTGGCCTCACGGATCTTGAGCATGACCACAAAACGGGTTGTACAAGATTGGGAGCAACGTTACCACTACTCTCCGGTCTTGACTGAAACTTTTGTCGAAATCAGCCGCTTTGCTGGCACGTGTTACAAAGCAGCCAATTGGCTCTACTTGGGAAAAACAAAAGGGGTCGGCAGGCTTGGCAACACAAACAAACCACAGCTTCCCATCAAATCAATCTGGGTCTATCCCCTCCATAAAAAATTCCGAGAAAAACTTTGCTCATAAATTGAACCCGTTTTGATTCCTGCCCGGAACTAATGAGAAGTTACTAAGATTGGACTCAACAACATGAATACACTCGGCAATATGAGATTCGACTTTGCTAAAATACTCGGTTATGAGCACAATTCGGCTCCGTGCAACTCATTATAATCTTTTTGCAATTTTTCTAATGTCTCATACTCGCCTGCCCACCTGATGAATTTTAAATCATCACTAAGTTTTCCCTTCTGGAAATCCTCATAAAACTGCCTGGAATTCATACCAAATTCTTTTTCCAGTTCTCCCAATTTCCTCTTTGTCTTGGCAATTCCAAACTCTATGACTTTCAGCTCATTCTCCATCGCTGATCGAATCAAATCTCTCAAGTTAGCAGCAGATTCAGGTTGAATAATAACTCTTCCCATATCGAGTCACCTCCTTACTCTTTCGTTCCGGGTAGAACTGGGAGGCTTCCCTCCCAGAGCCCCCACAGACCCGTACGAGCGCGATTAACGCATACGGTTCCTCGGGATTATGGTTTCACTACGCAAATTTGTGCACGATGCGTGGCTTCGGCAATGGATAATGCTTCAGTAACTGGTTGAATCGGTCCCACGGCATATCGCGGTTACGAGATCGACGATTAAGCCATTTACGCCATGCACGCTTCACCTGTTCATAAAACCGGTTTATGCATTTTATCATGACCGTCCCCCTATCCCCTCTTCCTTCCCTTCGCTCGCTTCTGTACAATTTTGAAAAAGTTATTTGAGTATTTAAGGATGTCCCCCAACCCACGTTAAATTATTTTTTATCTTAGCGTCTTTGTTTACCCCGTAGGTCCGGAAGATCGTACTGGGGCGCCTTTGCGTGAGACATTTTTTTCTTTAAATTATTTTTTATCTTAGCGTCTTC
>CAZIIV010000449.1:0-1821 GCA_964539365.1 uncultured Desulfobacteraceae bacterium
TCTTTCCTCTATCCTCTTTCCTCTATCCCTGCCCCCTGCCCCCTGAAACCTGACACCTCTAAACCCTGAACCTCTGAACCTTTAACCCTGAACCCTGAACCTCACACAAATTCCTCCTTTTTTTAAGCAAGACGATATGTCACCACAAATTCGTTATTGTCCGGTGTCAGCGACAACTCGCATTTAATATTATTTTGTTCACATAATCTCAGCATCCTTAGAATCCCTTTGCCTCGGCGTTCCATATAGCCATAGCCTGCAAGGAACGAGGTGATCATGGGATTGCGTGTAAACTGCCGATAACGCATATTTTCAAGGGTTATGGTATTGGGGAGCCCGCCCGGTGAGCGTATCTCAATCCGATCGCTGAAAAAAAACAACCTGATGGCTGAGCCGGATATGGTATAGTCTCTGTGAGATACTGCATTGACGATTCCCTCTCTGAGCGCTTCAACAGGATAGAGGTATTCGTCCTTTCGACGAACACCTCTATCCAGATCCCGGTTTTGAGGCATAACCATCATCAGGAAAGCAATTGCATCTTCAATAAGTTCATCCAGCGTTCCCTTTAAATCCTTTTCACGAACAGTATCTGACAGAAAATCTTTGCCTCTGTAAGCACCACACTGAATATTGTAGGAAGAAAAATATTTCTGTGGATTTTTTCCAAAAGCAAGAATGCCTCCAAGTGAAGGATACAACTTATTGTCAATGTCAAGCAGGATGGAAAGATTGATGAGTTCTCGTACAAGGGCATCATTATCCTCATCATTCAGCAAACTTTGGCCCAGTTTGTCAAGATATGAATTAACCTTTCCCGTATCAATGCTGCTCACAGAAGCGTTCATCACCGGAGTCTCATCAAGCTGAAAAATATTTCTCTTTTGAAAAAGCCTTAACAGTTCCTGTTGGGTGGGGGCCTGTTTTGTTGAACCGACTCGTATATAGTAAAGTCCCCGGTTTGTCGAATAGGCCGTATCCCCGCGTTTAATAGTCACAGCAAGAATATGTTTATTGTCAACAGTTATATTTTCAATAACAGGAATAATGGAGGGCTTTACATTATTTCTGCATATGTTTATGACAAATTCCTCGATATCATCCCGGGCATACCCCTTAATTTCACCGGAATCGTCAACCCCGATGAGAATAGTTCCTCCTTCAAAATTGGCAAAGGCAACAATTTCTTCAGCCAGGGCATTTGGATGAACATCATCGGTTTTGAACTCAACCTTTGACGATTCTCCGTTTGCAATCATTTCAAGAAGCTCATCCTGTCTCATATTGTCTCCATACTACCCCATTTGATCGGAAACAAATTCTTTCCCCTTAGAAATATAGACTCAATGAGTTAAAATCACTTCCCAATATCCGTTTCGATCGCTTCCGATGCGTTTTAATTTTCCTTCGGTTTTCAATTTTGCTATATGCCCCTTAATCGTATTCGGGCTTTTTGCGAGAACTCTGGAAAGATCTGCACGCGTCATCTTTGAATTTTTACTTAAAAGTGATAGGATCTGATCACGCGTTTGAATCTTCTGGGTGGTCTTCTGGGTGGTCTTCTGGGTGGTTTTCTGGGTGGTTTTGAAAACCGTTGCTTTAAACCCGTTTTGGATCTCTTTAAAAACCGGTTGGGGCAGTTCGTACGTATTAAATGCCTCGAGAACTCTTTTGATTCCCGACCCATACTTTTCGATTATTCCAGATTCTTTGAATACTGACGCAATTTGTTTGTTTCGGATGGAAGGGGAATAGTCCCCTTTTATCAAAAGGTCTATGGTTAATCCATCCGGTAAGTTGCCAGGATTAAAGAATGAAATA
>CAZIIV010000450.1:0-1819 GCA_964539365.1 uncultured Desulfobacteraceae bacterium
AGTTTTGTGTCTAAAATCACAAATTCCAAGCACCCCGCCAAAAGGACGGCGGGCAAGCAAATTACAAATTAACCCGCCTCAGGCGGGTAAATCTCAAATTCCAATATTCAACACGCGGCGCAAGCGCCTGCGCTGCGCGTGACCGAAATCTTCCATGACGAGACATTGTTTGGATTTTTGAATTTCGGTCATTGTGATTTGCCTGCCCTGTTAAATAAATCGAAGATTTAATGCGTAGCATTATTTAACAGGGTAAATTTTTTGGGATTTGTTATTTGGAATTTCAATAAGTCAATGGACTATTAATAAAGCAAATCCCCTCTAGGGATAACCAAAGCCTGTTCCTCTGGGCCTCAGAACCCGTACGCTGATCGCTTTGAATATCGAAGATATCGATTTAACCTGCGGTCTGGTATGGATCCGCGAAAAAGGCCGGTATTACTGCCGGAGTTACCCCTCGGGTGCTCAGACACTCTTTTGCCACAGAAATGTATCACTGTGGCGTTCCTCTGTCCGACATTCAGGCTATGATGGGACACGACTCGATTGCCGATACCTCCATCTATATCCATGTGTCGGATAAACTCAAACAAAAGGAGGCTTTCATAGCAATAACCTCCGATAATTTCTTTAGGCACATGGATGACTTTTTTAATTACCGGCAGGACATTTATGAGATCAGCCCGCAAACGCTTAAAAGCAATCGCGTTGATTTGGACCTGTTCAAAAACTTTATCTGCTCACAAAACCTGCAAACAATAGACGGGCCTGCGGTAATCGACTTCCAGTACTATCTCAAAAAACTCAGCGCCAGAACCAGTTAGTCTATAGTTTTCTGCATAATAATGGTATTATATGTAGTTTTTAGCTACATAACTTCACAATAAAGATGCTATATAGAAAACTGTTATGCCACAATGATACCCATTCCCCAAAATATAAACACCCTCTATAGTGCTCTGCTTATTCAAAAAGCAGTTCCGGATAAATACCATCCTTATTATCGAAAGTGGCTGCGATATTACCTGGATTTTTGCCAAAAATACGGTTTTATACAATCAGACACAAAAAGCCTACCGCATTTTATAAAGAAACTAAAAGAGAAAAAACAAAACGATCTGAAACAAAAACAAGCGGCTGATGCAATACAAACATATTATGGTGAAGAAACGATACCTGAAGACAAGAACGTCTTATTTAAGAACAATAACGAGATAAAATCAAGTAAAAAAAACAACTTGAAACCAACGAACGCCAGTTGGGTACCGGAATATAACGATTTGAATGCCGAAATAAAAATCAGGCACTACTCCAAAAGCACATTGAGAACCTATACAACATGGGTTCGTCAATTTCAGGGCTTTACAAAGAGCAAAGACCCGAAGCTGCTATCCACTTCAGATGTAAAAGAATTTCTTGCCCATCTCGCTGTTGGGAAAAAAGTTGCTGCATCCACACAAAATCAGGCGTTTAATGCCCTTCTGTTTTTTTAGGCATTGGGGTCAGACCAAGCTAACCCGTTGATAATTCGATATATGAGTTCCAAATAAACCGGTTTTTGTCCTCTATATCTTCGTTTTTTGAGCCAAAAAGAGCACTATGGGATGATCGGGACTCTCGAAGTTCAAAGCCTTCAGAATTTTTTCGAATTTGCCGACCTACAGCAGAGACATTCATTTGGTACCCGGGATAAAATGCCGATTTGCTCCTGCCGCTGAATTTACTATATCCTCTATTTCCTTACCAAAAAGACGATTATAGCCCTTTAATCAAGACCTTTTTACATCCGATTCCCTGCTTTTTCAGCTACTTGACTTGG
>CAZIIV010000451.1:0-1815 GCA_964539365.1 uncultured Desulfobacteraceae bacterium
GCTACATGGCTCGAAACGAAATAAGTAGCTGGGATCATTTCCTTGAAGACTTTCAAACGCATTGGCCTACCGATAAAGACAACACTACAGTTGAATCCCTTCGCAAAAATAACGAGCGAACCGGTAAGTCCGATGAATTCAGATTAACCGAAAATTGGACCACCAGTGCTAAAAGCGTCTTTCAGTTTGGTATGCAAGGTCAAGTTGCTATGTCAAGTCACGCAGGCATTCCATGGCTCCGATTTTTGAGGAATCATCCTGATCTGTCAGGAAAAATTCATTTCTGGCCATTTGATGGCTTTAACATTCCTACCAGAACATCAGTTATTGCAGAAGTCTATCCTTCGATATTTCGAAGGCGATTTCCAAAAATATATAAATCAGGTGACGAGCACGATGCCTATTCCATTGTTCGATGGCTTCAAGAAATGGACTGCCGTGGAGTTCTTTCTAAATATTTCAATCCTCCTTTAACCAAGGAAGAAAAGGATAAAGTCAAACTCGAAGGTTGGATTTTAGGCGTTTATTAGCACCATTGGAGGTGTTATGGCAATTGTAAAAAAAATGGAACGTATAGAGCTTGAAAGAGACAGTCGACACACTGAAGTAGATTGCACTTATTCAGTTTTAGAATCGGAAGGCAAAAAACTCCTTCAAATCGATACCTATGGATCTGCAACCAGAAAGATACCTGGAAAGAAAAGCCAGTCCATTCGTTTTAGCCCAGAAGCCATAGAACAATTGAAAGAGCTTCTTAAAAAACATTTTTAAAAAATTGAATAAAACATAAAAAAGACCTATATATCCAAGTAGATCCAGAAGCTTTCTTAGAACTGAAACACACAAAGGTCCTTAATGGGCGGGTAGGTAGAGAAAGAGTGAATAACTGGAATCATCTTTCACAAATAATTCACACGATAGCCTATGAGAAACTCGGATCTTTTGAAAAAGTCGCTGAAATCACAAGTGCAAATATTGTTAAAGGAGAACGAGCCGACGAAGGATTTCGATTTCTTTCAAAGGCGAACCTGTCTATCCAAGGAGAAAGCGCTAGTAAAGTATGGAGCAATTCTATTCAACTTGCCAGAAAAATCGGAGTGCCTATTGAACTGGAAATTGAATGGCGAAATAAACGAAAGGCTGCATATCCAGGTAAAAGAGCTGTAATTCGTTGGGAGCCTTGAATAAAAAGAGTTGGACCGGGGGTCAAACCATGATTCTTGATTAAAATGAAGATGCTGGAGAGAATACCCGTTTCAAGGACACGGATGAAACATTCATGTTAAAAATTTTATGTGTATAAAATTTTACTAAACCAATATCTAAAGGGACTTTTATTATGACAGGATCCATACTCTCTTATAACCAAGCAGATCCGATAAGACTTCGGTGCGAAATTGACCTCAAAAAACTTCTTCCTGTCCCGAAACAAAGAGAACGATTTGATAAAAAGTGGAAAGACTTTCTTGAATCAGATTCGTGCAACAAAGATCTGTTTGACCTTAAAGGAAACCGGTTAAAATATGAATCCGAGCAGCTTATCCCCACGAAACCTGATAACAGACCTCCATTATTGCTTATTTTGGGAAACCCCGCCAGCCATTCTGTCAAAGAAGGCATGTTTTTTTCGTTTGAAGGAAATAAAAAAGAGCATCGTTTCTGGAACCGTATTTTACAACCGGCAGGAGTTCTCGATCTTCCATATGATGAAAACCACTGTTTATTGCCAAGGAGGTATGGGCATGGTGAGCGATAAATTACAGAACGAACCCGAACCCGCCGAGTTCCTCCTCTACCAGACCGAGGATGGACAGA
>CAZIIV010000452.1:0-1813 GCA_964539365.1 uncultured Desulfobacteraceae bacterium
AGGCGTGCAAATTTTGTAATCATGAGGCGTACTTATCGTACGTTGAATGATTGCGGAATGCAGCACAACGCAGAAGTTGGACTTTTTACGAAAGCGTCACATCATGGAACCGCTGCTTTGTACAGAGTGGCACTTCCCTCGAGAGCGTATTTGGTTACACCTGCAGGTATTAAAATCGATTTTCCCTTGGCAATGGCAACCGCATCATTTTTCCCGAGATCGGTAATCTTTGCTTCTCCATCCGTGCACAGGAGTATTTCAACGCTTCTATGGACAGGACTATTATATCTCATACCTTGCTTTAAATGGATAATAGACAGAACGAACTCCTCGGCATAACTTTCATATACCCATTCACATTGGTTGATTTGTTTTGTCTCAAGGATATTGACATCGCGTTCTTCAAAATTAAGGACATTCAACAGCGCCGAAATATCAATATATTTCGGCGTCAGCCCCCCCCTTAGTACATTGTCCGAGTTTGCCATTAATTCAATCCCTACACCGTCCAGATAAGCATGAAGTTCCCCGGCAGGAAGAAACATTGCCTGACCCGGCTCAAGGCATATCAGGTTCAAGAGAATGGGAGAAAATACCCCGATATCCTCCGGATATTCCTTATGAAGATCAATCATCCATTTATAGGCCGGATCATCATCTGTAAACTTTTTTGCATTTGATACGGCATGGGAAATGACCTGGGTCTGCTGCTCGTGATCCATTGTCATCAAGATCCGGAAAAAATTTTTTAACTCAATCGGACTCTGCTGCCCTCCAAGCGTATCCAGCTGTTTTTTCAATCCTTTCGGGCATATTTTTTCCATCAGGCCAACAATACTCGAAATTTTCCGAAAACCGTTCAAGGCCCAGAAAAGGGTATGTGCGCAGATGCACTCGGGCTTGTGATTCTCATCCTTATAGTTTCTGTTGTAAGCATCTATCGGAATGCCTTGTCTGTTTTCCCTTTCAAACCCCAGTTTGGCCTGATTTTTACTGGGATGAGCTTGAATGGACAGCGGTTTTGCCGCGGCCAGAACCTTGAACAGATACGGAAGCCGATTATCGAATTTTTCCGCAACCTTTTTCCCAAGAATATGCCTCGGATTTTCCTCGATCAATTCAAGCAACGACATCCACTTGCCATCACATATTACCATGGAAGGCGCTTTGGGATGAGCCCCCATCCACAGTTCCGCCTGCGGAGTTTTTGCAGGGAACGCAGCGCCCAAAAGTTCAGCAATAGCCGTAAAAGACCCCCATGCATATTCCTGAACGGTATTTTTCATTACACTGATGCGATTCATTGTCCTTTAAAACTTTCTTCTCCTTGCCACTAAGACACCAAAGGGTATGAATCAAGACTGTTGTTTGTTAAGATTGACATGCCCACTTGGTTTCAGGTGTCAGGTGTCAGGGTCGAGAAACTTTAAGAGCTGACACCTGACACCTGAAACCTGTTATCTAAAAAATAACCCTTCCTGTCTTCCTGCCCTTGTGGCAAATATTTTATGATTGGATATCAGATACCACATCCATACCTCCTTTGGCAATTGTTCGTTTACTTCTCTATTTCATCCTGATATAAGGCTAAAGAGTAAAGAATCCTGGCCCAAAGAACCAGGCTTTGGTTTGCCCCTAAAAGGGGCTGTTTGAGTTGAAACCGCACAAGTTGAAAGTGTCTAAAGTGATCTAAAGTGCCTAAAGTTATGGTGTCGCTTCGCTCTCTCCGAGCTGTAGGCTCTACGAGCCGGAAGCCGGTGATTTTATATAATTGGCAGAATTCCTTAACCCTGGCCCAGACCGATCACCAATA
>CAZIIV010000453.1:0-1804 GCA_964539365.1 uncultured Desulfobacteraceae bacterium
AATTGGCATCGATACTTCGAGCCGGAAACCGGAACATATACAAAACGAGATCCTTTCAAAGGGCATATCAATCACCCCGAGACATTGGTGCCGTATTCATATTGTTTTTCAAATCCGATTTCCAAGATTGACGAAAAAGGTTTAGCCTGTAAACCGATATGTATACCTTATTGGAATAAGAATAGAAGAGAAAAGTTAGGTGGTTTCGAAGAAAGAACTTGGAATACAGGAACAGATGGTTGGCTTTGTGACTATTTGACACAACGAAGGGATTTTATCAGAGAGATTACTGAAACAAGTTATATTTGCTTTTACTTTAAAAAGCATCAATGTCGAGGTTGTGTCTATGCCCGAAAAGTGAGGTTGAAAAAAGGTATTTCTTATGAGGATAAATGGGATAGCTGGCGTGATTATAAGAAATTTACAGGCCCTATACATAGGCGTTATATGGGGCATATAGGTGTGGTTACGGAATGCCCGCCAAAGGGTCCAAATTATCAAGGTCAACCTGTTACTCTCATACCCTAACTACATATTTATAATTGGATATGTTTGGCTGACTGAATAAGGAAAGGCAAATATGAAGCGTACGGATCTTAAGTTGTTTGTTGCACTGTTCTTTCTAATTATTATAGTTTTAGAAGGTTGCAGTTCGGACAACTTTAAAAAAAATAGTATGAAGGCCCGGGCAATTATTCAAAACGCAACACGTTTATTGAAAGTGATGAATGTTGAAAATTTGGTGGACAAAGGAAAAATTAAGTCGACTATTTTTCGACAAGATAACACAGAAGCAAAAGAATATCTTAAATCAAAAAAGCTAGAGCTCAAGAGCTATTACCAAGCAATAAAGGATGTTTTTATAAAATCGGATGAAAGATACCATGATGCTTTATTTGTGTTAGCCTTTATTAACGAAATGACCTTTTTCCTATCTGAAAATGCAGTTGAAGATCAGTGCAAGTATATAAAAATAATTAGGAAAGAGCAGAATGTTAAACTTTCTGAATGGGTTTTGGATGAATTTTTTGCTCCTTTAAAAAGTGATAAAGACTATATTAATAATTGGCGAAACATGAATACTAACAGCAAATATGAAGTAATATATAATACGCTAATGGCACCTGATGAAAAGGGAAAGAAATGCGAAGAATAAAGATGAAAGGAAACCTTGTAATATTCAAAAATTCATCTGCGCTCAAAGACTTAATTTATATAGGTTTAGCCGTGGAAATGGGGTCAAGTCTACTATTGACCCATATAAGAGAAAATGTCATATGTTTCACTATGTCACGTCCGCTTAGAATAGCATATCCCGGAGCATGGTATCATGTCATGAACCGGGGGAGACGCTCTGAATCCATTTTTTTCAGATAAACATGATTATTAAATCCATTGACAAGGGCGTAATACGGGACATTCATGCAGAAAGTGCAATAGTAGATCACTTTCTGCACGAACGTACTATCCTCGGTTCATAGCGAATCCAAAATCTTATCGAACTTTCCTTGTTTGGAGAGAAGATATTTCTCCCAGAATAATTTATCGCTCTTGTAATAGGATTTTGCCTGTTTTCGTTTAAGAAATTTCTTAAATTCACCAGGGCCGCCGTTATACATGGCATACACCACCCTGGCGAGTGATCCGAAATGGGGTCAAGTCTACTATTGACCCATATAAGAGAAAATGTCATATGTTACACCATGTCACGTCCGCTTAGAATAGCATATCCCGGAGCATGGTATCATGTCATGAACCGGGGGAGACGCTCTGAATCCATTTTTTCAGATAAACATGATTATTT
>CAZIIV010000454.1:0-1793 GCA_964539365.1 uncultured Desulfobacteraceae bacterium
TTTATGCCACCCATTCCGGTTTTATTGTGCCAGTGATTTCGGTCAAATTGTGCCAACTTAAAACTATCGGACGGACCCTTTTTAAAACGGTTCGTTTTGTGCCACTTTAAAAGATCAAAAAAACATTATCTTATCGCATTTTAACTTTAAACAATGCGATATGGCTAATACGATTGATCTTATGGACATTAAACAAATTATCACACTACATCTTGATGGTTTTAGTAACCGTAAAATTGGAGAGACTCTTGGCATTTGCCGTAACACAGTCAACACCTACATGCATCTTTTCAAGGGTAGTAAATACAGTTTAGAAGAGTTATTGGGACTTGATCAGAAGCAGTTTAACTCAATGTTTTCATCCCATACTACCATTGTCAACTCCAGGTATAATGACTTAATGCTTTTCTTTGAGAAAATTAATAAAGACAGGGAACACCCGGGCTTTACTTTTTTGTATCATTACCACCAATACAAGCAAGAGAGTAACGATCCTTACAGCTACACACAGTTTATGGAGCATTACAAGCGTAAGTATTCAAAGATAAAAGGCTCAATGAAATTGGAACATATTGCCGGAAACGAGCTTTTTATTGATTTTGCTGGAAAAAAACTTCAAATTGTTGATCAGGAAACAGGAGAAGTTAAAAATATTGAAGTATTTGTTGCAATATTACCACATAGTCAATACACTTATGTTGAGGCCTGCTCAAGCCAAAAACGTGAAGACCTGATAAAATGTATGCGTAATACACTTTCTTTTTATGGAGGTGTTCCCAAGGCTATTGTATCGGATAACCTGAAATCTGCAGTTACAAGAGCAAGTAAATATGAACCTGAGATTAATCGTACTTTTAAAGAATTTGCTTGTCATTACAACTGTGCTGTTAACCCAACCCGAGGATACAGTCCGCAAGATAAAGCTTTAGTTGAAAATGCTGTTCGTCTGGTATATCAACGCATTTATTACCCGATAAAAGACATGGTATTTTTTTCTCTTGATGAATTAAACAGAGAAATAAGAAAGTTATTAGAAAGATATAATAACATGTTGCTTCAACGTAAAGAAATCAGTCGCAAAGAGCTGTTTCAAACAATAGAAAGGGGCTGTTTAAAATCATTACCTCAAGAAACTTATCAGATAAAACAATACACAAGGGCAAAAGTCCAGAAAATAGGCTATGTATATTTTTCCCCGGACAAGACTTATTATAGTGTACCATATCGTTTTATAGGAAAATCAACCCACATCCATTATACCCCGGATACAGTTGAAGTATATTTTTATCATGATCGAATAGCTTTTCACAAACGTAATATTTCAAAAGGGATATATATAACGAATAAAGAACATTTAAGCAGTTCACACAAAGCTTATTCACAATGGAGTCCTGATTATTTTAAAAAAATGGCAGCCAAGCATGGACATGCCGTTTTATCTTACGTTCAAGAGATACTTGCTACAAATGATTACCCGGAAACAGCATATAAGAGCATTATGGGCATTATTCAGTTGCATAAAACATATGGTTCAGAAAGACTAAATAATGCATGTGAACGAGCTATTTATGCCAATATCCCATCATATAGGCTTGTGAAAAATATTTTGAAAAATAACATGGATAAAGAAACCAATATACAACAAAATCTTGACTTTAATCAATCACACATACCCTCTCATGAAAACATAAGGGGAGCATATAATTATAAATAATAACTAAAAATAAATTTATTATGGACAACAATCAAACAGTTGAAAAACTCAGAAAAATGCGGATAACCGCAATGGCTGA
>CAZIIV010000455.1:0-1785 GCA_964539365.1 uncultured Desulfobacteraceae bacterium
CGACTCAATCAACTTCAGCTCCTATTTTAGGGCAACAGAATGGCTCACCTCATTTCCCCCTGACACCTGAAACCTGACACCCGAAACCTTTTTCCCCCTGACACCTGAAACCTGACACCCGATACCTTAAATCCCGAGAGTTTCCTTTACAATATCAGCAAGTTGTTGGCAATACTTTCGGGTTTCTTCTATGGTTGGCCCCTCTACCATTATCCTGCATATCGGCTGTGTACCGGAGTAACGAACAACCACCCTGCCCTTTTCTCCCAGCGCGGTCTCAACCGATGTTACGGCATCTTTAATGTCCGGAATATTGTTTAGGTCCGGTTTGCGGACAACATTAACGTTTATGAGAACCTGAGGAAATAGGGTCATTATGCTGCAAAGTTCGGACAAGGGTTTTGATTCATCTTTTATGACTTCAATCAGTCTTAACGCCGAAAGAATCCCGTCTCCGGTAGTATGGTGATTCAAAAAAATCATATGGCCGGAATCCTCTCCTCCCAGAACAGCCCCCGAAGAAACCATTTTTTCCATAACATAACGATCCCCGACCGCCGTGGTCATATGGTTTATACCCATTTTTTTTAATGCTTGACCAAGCCCCATATTGCTCATAACCGTACTGACCACCTGATTGCCTTTAAGAAGCCCTTTTTGTTTCATGAAATTTGCACAAACCGCCAGGATCTGGTCACCGGTTGCAACGGTGCCTTTTTCATCAACCGCTATAAGCCTGTCACCGTCTCCATCAAAGGCAAAGCCGATATGGGCCCGGTTTTTAACAACACCTCTCACCAAGTTCTCAGGATGTTGGGACCCGCAGTTGTCATTAATATTTTTACCATTGGGAGTAACAGAAAGTGTTGTAACTTTTGCGCCAAGTTGGGTAAAAATTGCCGGTGCCACTTCAAAGGTTGCACCGTTTGAACAATCCATAACGATCTTCATGTCTTTAAAAGGAAAATTCTCGGAAACGGTTTGTTTCAGAAAATTACCGTAAGCCATGCCGGCATCATGGATGTTATAAACACGGCCGGTATCCCGAACCGATTTTGATAGTGAAGCAATGCTCTGACTAAATACAAGCTGTTCTATTTGACGTTCCTCTTCATCGGACAGCTTATATCCGTTGCCTTTAAAGATTTTTATTCCATTGTCATAATAAGGGTTGTGGGATGCGGAAATCACAATACCGGCATCTGCCCCTGTTGAAGACGTCATAAAAGCCACGCCGGGAGTGGGCAGAATTCCCGTAAGATATGCATCAACACCCATGGAGCAGATTCCGGAGATCAGGGCATGTTCCAGCATATCCCCGGAAATGCGGGTATCCTTTCCAATGACAATTTTTGATTGCCGATGATCTTCTTTGAATATCCCCGCAACAGCTCTTCCGATGGTTACGGCCATTTCAGGGGTCATCGGATATTGATTGGCACCCCCCCTGATTCCATCTGTGCCGAAAAGTTTATCCATGATCATATATTTTTTGTAACCGTTCACAGGTTCAGGGTTCAACGTTCAGGGTTAAGGACAAAGAAGGCATTGAAAATTCGAAGTCCTCATTACAAATGTTCATTTTCCCAAGTAATTGCCAATTTAGCTTCAAATGTTGGATCAGGCCTTACGAAACTGACGCTTTTATCGTAAATACGCATCCCAAATGCAGTCCGGGGATAAGAATGGAACCTTGAACCCCTGAACCCTTGCCCCCTGACACCTGACACCTGACACCTGACACCTGAACCCTTACTCTTTGTGTCTTGGTGGCAATGTTTTTAG
>CAZIIV010000456.1:0-1784 GCA_964539365.1 uncultured Desulfobacteraceae bacterium
GGATTTTTGGAAACAACACGAAGAGCAACCTTGAAGTGTTTTTTGATGGGTTTGATATTTTTTGTCATGATGTTCGGTGGGTTTCCATCCGAAGCCGCTGAAGTCAAGCGGGTTGCGATAGTGCCCTTTAAAATTAATGCGGAAAAGGATTTGTCGTTTTTGGGAGACGGCATTGTGGATATGCTCACCTCCCGGCTTTACAAAGAAGACAAGGTTTCCGTATTAACCCGTGAGGAGATTGCCACGGCACTGAAAACGGTTTCACCCCCGATGAACGAAAGCAAGGCGCGGGAAATCGGAACCCGTCTGGGTGTGGATTACGTGCTGTTTGGCAGTCTTACGGTGTTCGGAGAAAGCGTGAGTATGGATGCCAAAATGGTGGATGTTTCGGGAGACCAGCCCGTGTTGACCTTTTTCAACCAGAGCCGGGGATTGGACGGGGTCATCCCTGCAATTAACCTGTTCGCCACGGATATCAATGAGAAAGCATTTGGCCGGGCCATGCCGTCTCAGAAAGCGGTTGCTGCGCCCGCGCCCCAAACTCCGCAGACTCACCCCGAGGAAGATCAAACCAATGTTCGGATGCACCCGGAAAAACTGGTAGCCGGCGGGTTTCAAGGCGTTGACGCCGAGGGACCCCAACAACCCGCTCCCGGTTTGGGATTTCTGGCCACACAGGAGGCCCGCAGCCAATCCGCGGGATTCTGGGCAAGCCGGAGTATCCGGCACCGGATCAACGGTATTTCCATCGGAGACATCGACGGCGACGGCAAACAGGAAACCGTCATTATCACAGAGCATTCCGTGGAGGCGTACCGGTTTGACAACAATCATTTCCTTAAGATAAAGATCCTTTCAGAGCGTGGTCTTGATAATTTAATCGGCGTGGATGTGGCGGACATCAATGCCAACGGGACACCGGAGATTTTCGTCACCGGTTTGAATCCCCACAGAAACATGGTCAAATCCTTCGTACTGGAATTCGACGGCCAGGATTATGTTGAGATTCTTTCGGACAGTCGCTGGTATTTCAGGGTGGTGGATCATCCGTTGCGGGGCCAGATCCTGATCGGACAGCAGCATGAAGGCTATACCCCTTTTTCCGGCCAGGTTTATGAAATGGTCTGGGAAAATAAGGAATACCAACCTGCCAATAAAATTATGCACGGCCGGCGGACCCATGTACTGGGCGTTACCTATGGAAACGCCATGAACGAAGACGTGGATGTGGCCTTGGCATATGACAATCTCGATTACCTGCGCATATTCAGTCTGGCGGGCACAGAGAGATGGAAAGACGGTGAACATTCCGGGGGGGGGATGGAATATTATATTAATCCTCAGGGTACCTCCGAATATGAAGACAAAATATACTATCCGGCGCGCATCCGTATCCGGGATATCAACGGGAATGGAAAAAACGAAGTGATTGTGGTTAAAAATCACCGGTTGAGCGATATGATTTCATATCGAAATTTTACCCACGGCGAAATTCAGATCCGTTCCTGGAACGGCGTTGCGCTGTCGTTGCTATGGAAGACCCGGAAGCTCAAAGGATATTTCAGTGATTTCGCCGTCGGAGATTTCAACAATGACGGAAATGAGGAAGTGGTGGCTCCCCTGGTGATCAAATCCGGGTTGGTCGTGGGAATAAAGCCCAAAAGCAAGGTGATTGCCTATCCACTGCAGCAGTAGTCATGGGTTTTAGGTTTTATTAAAAAAAAACCCGGAGCCGTTGCGGCTCCGGGTTTTTTGTTTTGTATTGAAGGTTAGACGGTTGTCAC
>CAZIIV010000457.1:0-1784 GCA_964539365.1 uncultured Desulfobacteraceae bacterium
ACTTCCGTGATAATCTCTATCCTCTTTTTCTACCCAGACAGCCTCTACCTCCACCTTGTAATCGCCCTCTTCAGATATATTATCTACGGCTTCATCGAAGGTATTTCCAGATGAAATAAGAGTATCCTCTTGATAAATATTGTAGTTTATGTCATCAAAATCTAAGTCGCTTAATAAAGATAGTTCATCATTTTTCGTCAGAACCGGTTCCTCAGAGTTTTGTGAATAGTCGGATTTATTTTCAATATATTTACCAAAGTAATCTTTGTAGTTCCAATTAATGTTATAGTCTAGAGCTCTATACTTATTATTTAGATAAAAATTCACCTTTGGCTCTTGAGAGTTTGGATTGTCAAATATATATTGTGGATTAAAATCCAAATCACTTAGGGAAAAACCATCAAAATCATTAGCTACTACTATATTTAACAGCAGCGCTCCCAATATTAGTATTATAATAATTAAAGCTTTTTTCATTTAATCACCTAAATTTCTTTATGTTATTCTTAATTTATTATATTATATAACTATAATAAAAGAAATTAAAGAAAATAATGGAGGAGATTAGATGATAAGGGTTAAACAAGAAATATGCATAGGTTGCGAAAACTGCGTACCTCATTGTTTGCAGGACAATATAGAAATGAAAGCCGGCAAGGCTACAATGGTGAAAGAAAAATGTATTTACTGTGGTCACTGTGTAGCACTATGCCCAGTAGATGCTATTGAAATAGATCACTATAATATTGATGAGATTGAAAAATATAATCCAGAAAAATTTGATATAGAAGAAGAAAATTTCCTTAACTTTATTAAATTTAGAAGAAGTATAAGAACTTATAAGGATAAAGATGTAGAAAAAAATAAAATAGAAAAAATAATTGAAGCCGGAAGATACTCACCTACCGGAGGAAACAGACAGCACATTTCTTACACGGTAGTAAAGGACAAGTTGCCAAAGTTGAGAGAAATGGCAATTAATAAACTATATGAACTAAGTCAAGAAATAAAAAACGGGAATGACCAGGGATACGACTACAACAAAGCTACCTTAGATAGATATTACAAAGCTTGGGAAAAGATGTACGAAGAATTTCAAGAGGGAGAAGATAGACTTTTCTTCCATGGTGATACTCTTATTATAGCAAAAGGTGATACAAGGCTGAAACCTAAACCTCAAATGGAGCTGGGAATAGCTTTATCCAGAATGGAACTGATGGCTTATACTATGGGTCTAGGCACCTGCTATATAGGATACTTTATGACAGCTTTTGCTAAAAGCAAGGAAATTAGAGATTTCTTAGAAATCAAAGATTACGAAGAAGTAGTAAGTCCATTGATAGTAGGATACCCAGATGTTAACTATATAAAGACGGTACCGAGAAATAAAGTTAAAATCGATTGGCTTTAATAAGAAAAAAGTATTTTAGTATATTTCATAGTCGAAAACATGATATAATTAATATATTAAATTGGTAGGTGATAGATAGCATGAAAAAAATTCTTTTATTAATTTTAATTACAGCATTAGTATTTTCTCTAGTTGGATGTGGAGATAATAACGGGGATGTTCCAGAAGAAGAAAATCCTGAAGAAGTAGAAGAACCACCTGAAGAAGGGGAGGAACCTGAAGAATCAGAAGAACCTGAAGAAAATGGAGAGGTTGACTTAGATAAATACTATGATATGGGTAAAACCTTATACGATTTAGGACTTTTCAGTGGGGTAAGTACAAGTGAATATGCACCAAACCTAGAGGGTGATATGAATCGTCAGGAAGCTAT
>CAZIIV010000458.1:0-1779 GCA_964539365.1 uncultured Desulfobacteraceae bacterium
CGAATACATCCGTTTACCAGGGTTGCGTCAAGACTCGTCATCCTGGTGCTTCTCGCCGCACTTTTATTAGCGGCGCCGTTTCACGCGGCACTGGCCGCGGACGCGCCAAATCTGGATACTTGCGGGTAGCTTTGCGGTCCTGGGCGGCACGGCGGTGACCCTTACCAGCTCCGCTGTTTTTTTTTAAACCATCACACGGGATCAAAAGGCGGTATCCGGAGCTGTTGTCGCGATACAGACGTTCGGCGATTTTCTCGGATGTCATCCTCACTTACATATTCTGGTTTCCGACGGCTGTTTTCACGAAAACGGCATGTTTACTGTTTCCCCGGCCATTGATACAAAAGCGCTGGAGTGGCTCGCCACCATGTGCTCTCACATTCCTAACAAAGGTGAGCAGATGGTTCGCTATTATGGCTACTATAGCAACGTATCGCGCGGAAAACGGAAAAAAGCCGATGCTGATGATAAGATTTCCTGTATCCTGGAATCTGAACTCACAGATCGAAGCCTACTTTTAACAGCCAGCCCGTCGAGAGATCAACGGGAAAGCTTTACCTGAAAAACCTGTAATTTTCTGAGGTTGGGCAAAAATTGTTAAAAAGAAGCGATTGACAACCGGGCTCGCTTTTAGTATGAAAATTTTAATTTACAGGATTCAGGAGATGTCTCGGCTCTGTAATTTCAGCTACATAAGGGGATGCAGCGACTATATTAAAGACGGATTCGAAATAGTTTAAAGGACAACCCCCATGGAAGACATAGACCTGGGAAAAATTACGCATGAAGAAGCCCGGCGGATATTTAACGAACTAAAAAAAGAAAAACATTACCGCCTGCTGTTTGAGCAGTCCCCCCTCGGCGTGTTTCATGTTGATGAAAATGGTGTGATCGTCTCCTGTAACGACAATTTTGTCAAAATTATCGGTTCTTCCCGGCAAGTTCTTGTCGGTCTGGACGTGAATACTCTGCCCGATAAAAATATCGTCATGGAAATGCGTAAGGCCCTGGCAGGCGGCAAGGGCTTTTACAAAGGTGTTTATCACTCAATTACGGGGAAAAAATCAACGCCGGTAAAAGCCTATTTTTCGCCTATGACGAGCGAGGACGGCACCGTTATCGGTTGCATGGGTATTGTTGAGGATATTACAAAACAAAAATGCTCGGAAGAAGCCCTGCGCCAGTCTGAAAACTACTATCGTACCATATTCGAGACCTCCGGCACAGCCATGTTCATTATTGAAGAGGATACGATCATTTCCCATGCCAACTCTTATTTCGAAGAACTTTCCGGATATTCAAGGCAGGAGGTTGAAGGGAAAAAATCCTGGACCGAATTTATTCACCCTGATGATGTGGTTTGGATGAAGGAAAACCATTATTTGCGGCGCCGGAATCCGGACGCTGCACCACGCCAGTATGAGTTTCGTTTCATTACCCGCCACGGTGAAACGAGAAATCTTTTGCTGGCCGCGGACATGATTCCCGGAACCAATCGCAGCATAGCGTCCTGCATCGATATCACGCAGCAAAAGAATTCCGAGGAAAAGTTGCGGTTAAGCGAACAGCGGTTCAGAAGCATCTTTGATGAAGGACCTTTCGGAATGGGATTAGTGAAACCGGACGATACTTTTATCGCGGTGAACAAGGTGTTGTGTAATTTATTGGGATATACCGAACAGGAACTTGTCGGTAAACGCATGGCTGACATAACCCATGAGGAGGACAAAGAAAAGAGCAGGGAATTTTCAAGACAATTGTTTACAGGCAGCACCCCCG
>CAZIIV010000459.1:0-1764 GCA_964539365.1 uncultured Desulfobacteraceae bacterium
TACGGCTCAAATAATTTGGCAATGCCCCGTATCCCCGGAAAGACCTACCAAAAAAATCAATGAAAAGTTTTCGCTATTTTCGGGAATTGAAACTCCATCGGTAAAAAATATTTTTCCCATTTTGTTTACAATCCTTTAGGGTAACGATAGTTAGATGATGTCAGCGTCCACGACGCCCACCGGGTCCCATGCCACCACCTTGAGGCCCCCTGCCAGCTCCACCAGGTCCCATCTGTCCCCCACAGGGACCCATGCCACGCCCTCTGGCGGGGGGTTCCTCGGTCAGAGTTACACCACGCTCCGCTGCGCGCTCTTTCATGCGCTTATGATGTTCCCTGCGGATTTGTTCTCGTTCCTCGGCAGTTTTCGCGGTGTGCATTTTGGAACGATATTCCGCACGCTCTTGCTGGGTCATGAGTTGGCTCCCGTAGATTTGCTCTTGTTTTTGAACGCTTTCCTGAGCGCGCTCCTGATCAGCTGCAAATGCGGATCCAGTAGACAAAAGCAGAACGATTACCAAAGCAAATAACACTAATATTCGTCGCTTCATAATTAACTCCTTTCCCGTGTTACTGGATTTCCACGGTTTGAATAGTCCCCTGAATTCAATCAATGAATTCTCCAATTATACTGTGATTTAACTTAATGTTATGAATAAGACGATCATAATGTCGCATCCTGAATATCGAACGGATAATCAGGTAAATACCAAAAACAATCAAAGCAAAATTGAGCATCCCCAATGGAACCAGGAAATGTAATACATGAAGGGCATCATAATATCTTGAAGTGGCTATCAGAATGCTCATCACCGACAGAGGTAATGCTAATATAGCTATACCTGTCCGCATAACGGCTAAGGATGTGCGCTTTTCTGCTAAAACAAGTTGCGCCTCATTGATTGCTATTGAATTAAATTCAATTTTCTCTTCGCTCAAATCTCATACCTATTGGATTTATAACCGAAATTGAATGTTATGGTTACCTGGCACTGTACGACACCATTTACAACAACAAATACTGTACAAATATCATATTGTTCTGATCTCAGGTCAAGTAAATTCTATTTTTGACAATTGTAAAATCATCTCCGCTCACCGACAATTTTAACGATGTCAATCTTTCAAGAAATCTTATAGAATAAAATAAAAAGGAACGTATACGTGTGATAGATTGAAGAAAAAGATAAGCTTGCCGTGAGGCGCGAACGGAACGCTTCGGATTTCTAAAATTAAATTTACCCATGGATACCGAGACACTGCGAAAATCTTATAAACCGGATCGAATCAAACTTCTATTTATTGGCGAATCTCCTCCAAGGAGCGGCAACTTCTTTTATAATAAAGGCTCCCTAACGAATTTCACTTCAAGGGCGTTCGAAAAGGTCTTTGGCAGGGTGTTTTCTGATACTCAGTCTTTTCTGATTTTTTTTCGGTTAAGTGGGTGTTACCTCGAAGATATATGTCTTGAGCCTGTCGATAAATTGCCTCCGAAAGAAAGAACCATGATGCTTAAAGGCTCCGTAGAATATTTTTCCGTCCGCTTAAAAGAATATAGCCCGGTGGCAATCGTAATCGTCCTTAAAAGGATTGAATCCCATGTAAAAAAAGCTCTGAGAAAAGCAGATATATGTTGTCCAATCTATACGTTGCCTTTTCCGGGCTTCGGGCAGCAGAAAAATTATATTACCAAATTATGTGAAATATTGCAGAACCATCTACAATGATCGGATAGGATTCCTGGGCAAGGACCGTGACCCTCACG
>CAZIIV010000460.1:0-1761 GCA_964539365.1 uncultured Desulfobacteraceae bacterium
ATTCGTGTTTATCCGTGTTCATTCGTGGTTAAAATTAAACATATTAGGTTCTTTTATCAAACAATTAAAGGTGACGGTCTCGTAAAAAGTCCAACTTCTGCGTTGTGCTGCATTTCGCAATCATTCAACGTACGATAAGTACGCCTCATGATTACAAAATTTGCACGCCTTGAATTTGAACTTTTTGCGAAACCATTAAAGGTATTTTTGGATTAGAAAAATGGTTAATCCATATAGATTGTTCGTAATTGATGACAACAAAGAAATTTTGGCGGCACTTACCGATTTTCTCAGAAAGAAAAAATATGATGTTGTCTCTGCTTCCGACGGCTTGGATGCACTGAAATTGCTTGAAACACAGCAGCAAGGATTTGACCTGGTAATAACAGATCTCGTTATGCCCAACATAAGCGGGGTCGGCCTTATTTCAATAATCAAGAAAAAATTTCCTGATTTACCGGTCATTGCCATAACCGGATGGGGTGAGCATCCCGAAGCGTTGGCCACGGAAGCCCAAGCTAACCGGGTATTGGAAAAACCATTTGATCTTTCTGAGCTTGACACAGCAATCAGGGAGCTGCTTTCTATCTAAAATTTACAAAAGTTAAATAGGACACAGATTTTCGCAGACCCGCCTGCCATGCGAGGCACAAGCGGGCAGGTATACACAGATAATATTTTTATTTTTCAATTTAAGAATCCAGATAATCTGTGTTCATCTGTGTCCAAAAAAGAAAATTCTGAGACGTTTCATTCATGGTACCTCCATTATTAATCGGAACAAGTAACAGCATCAAGAGAATTAATGAGCTGATCGAACACGTTGCAGATACGGGATTAAATGTTTTAATTTCCGGTGAAAGCGGTGTCGGTAAAGAAGTTGTTGCTCAAAACCTTTACCATAAATCTTTAAGAAAAAACAAACCATTCATAAAGGTCAACTGCGCCGCATTGCCGGACGGGTTGCTTGAAAGTGAGCTTTTCGGATTCGAGAGAGGTGCGTTTACCGGAGCTGAACGAAAAAAACGCGGGAAATTCGAACTGGCACATCAAGGGGTTTTGTTTTTAGACGAAATCGGTGATATGCCCCTTGCCCTTCAATCCAAACTTCTTCATGTGCTTCAAGGTGGCGAGTTTACCCCGCTGGGTTCCGAAAAAGATGTTAAAGCAGATGCCTGGGTTATCGCAGCAACAAACCAGAAGCTCGAAAACAAGGTCGCAAAAGGACTTTTTAGAGAAGACCTGTACTATCGACTCAATATCATAAAAATATACATCCCCCCCCTTCATGAAAGACCCGAAGATATCCCTGTTTTAATTGACCATTTTATAACAAAATACGCTCCACAGTTTGATAAAAAAAAGCTGTCGAAACCCAGCCGTGACGATATGGAAAAACTCATTTCATACGGATGGCCGGGAAACGTCAGGGAACTACAGAATGTGCTAAAAAGCTGCATGGTTATCGGCAACTGGAAAGAAGTTATCGATGATCTTTCCATGAAAAACCGATCCTCCTTGATTTCAATGTCGGATGAACCCTCCACGGACGGGACTTCAATTTTCGATAACCTATTAGACTTTAAGGATGATTATTCGTCAGACAATGCATCTTTTTCTCTTAAAAAAATCAAGAAAAAGGCGCTGGACAGGATCGAAAAAGAGGTTATTTCATTTGTCCTTGAAAAAACAGGCTGGAACCGGAGCAAAGCAAGCACAATTTTAAAAATAAGTTATAAAACCCTCCTTTATAAAATCAGT
>CAZIIV010000461.1:0-1750 GCA_964539365.1 uncultured Desulfobacteraceae bacterium
CTGTGTCTGCTTTGATAAACCTAAAAACTCCATGTGTTCAATGAATTTGGCTCTGATCGGGGTGCTCATGGCATACCTCCTTGATTGAGAGAATAAGAATGGTGCTACAAGTTCTTATCGGCCCAAAAGGGGATATTATTGAAAATGAAATTTAGGGTGGGATGCAAAATCAGAAAAACGTGCGCGTGGGCGAAGCCCTAAGCGCACAAGTGTAATGAGTGCGATTGGGTAAAAAGAAATATAATATGGGGAATCAACTAAATAGATTGTTTATGCACAGGGTTGCTTTTTTCCGCGTAGCGGTTTAGTTCTAGAAAGCTATAGGGTCCTGTGTATGTAACAGTTAGTCCATTGACTGTACCTGTCGGATTCCCCCCGGATGTTAAACCTGTCCAATCTACCCAGTCTATTGTGGTGGCTAAAACTGGCTGAGCAGAAAGGATACCTAAAGCAATTCCAACGCAGATTTTCTTTTTCATGCTTTTACCTTATTGAAAAATTATTGAAAGTTGTTTCAATTCGATTCTCTCTTGGTTTCAACAAACTGTACTTCATTGTTCCAGCAATTTTTATACCATGCTTGAGCTAATAAGATAACTATCGAGAATTAGATGTTATTAATAGACTTACACCTTCATTTGAAAAAGACTTCCGGAGCTAATTTTCCGGAAAAAAGTATAATCTTAATGAAATAAGTACGTATTACCGGAAATACGAGAAGGTATCCTTCCGAAGTTCTCATCCCGGTAGTCCTCCTTTTATAGTAACTTCATACAATTTTAGACCATTACACCATGTCTATGAACCTCAGTTGCCTAAGGGCCATATTTTTTTAACCAGAGCCTGCCCCTCCCACCGAATTCTCCATCAAAGATTTGGCAGAAGTGTCAGGCAATGAGTAAGATACTAACTGAAGCACGACCAGACCTGTCAAATCGCTGCCCGGACTACTAAGAAAGTACTATCAACGCCCGGTGATGGCCGAAAATGGAGCAATTATCTTGACTGATTCTAGAACAATCTTCTATCCTGTATGGAGAAAAAAGGAACATTGCTCTGGTGGAAATTTTTCAGTTTCATTATACCCACTAAGTGCAAAAACTCCAGATACAGAAGCGTCTTGAAGAGGAACAGATGGAGTGGAAAACAGACAGAAGATTGTTCCAGCTTTTTTGCTGATCACATCAAGTGCCGTAACAAATTACGGTACCAAGCTGGTGGTGCTGAGAGTATTGTTCTTCTTTAGAAATTTAAAAAAACAGGGCATAAAACATGGAACGTAGTTGCCATGGAAATCAGCAAATTAAATATTTTACCGCATATTTCGGCAAGACCTCATAAGGGATAGCAAAGGTATATTTATAATTGTTTCTTTTCTTTATTGTAGTATATTATTCTTATGAAATTTGAATTTGACATGAATAAAAGTGAGTCCAACAAAGGAAAGCATGGGATCGATTTCGTAGAGGCCCAAGCCCTTTGGAACGATCCTGATTTGCTTGAAATCCCGGCAAAGAAATTGGAAGACGAAAAAAGATATCTTTTGATAGGTAAGATCGGACAAAAGCACTGGTCGGCAGTAATCACCTATCGAAATGATATTGTAAGAATAATTTCTGTGAGACGTTCAAGGGGCAAGGAGGTTGATTATTATGAAAGCTAAACAATTTGATAAAAAGTTTGAATTAGGTGAGAACTTGACCGACGATCTTGATTTCTCAAAAGCACGAAGAGTGAACCAAGAAGCCAA
>CAZIIV010000462.1:0-1749 GCA_964539365.1 uncultured Desulfobacteraceae bacterium
ACTACTCAGGTACCTATTGAGGGATAAATGTATGAAGAAAAAATAAGAATCGTAATATTTTGCGTTAACTCAATTTCCTTGAAGTGAGGGTGATTTTTTGGATTTGATTTCATTTAGACGATTCTCGTCGAGGTTCAAATTTAAAATCCTTTTTTTAATCGAAATTTGTTGATAACCTGTATTTTAGATGTTTATAAAGAGGTGCCAAAATATTTGCATTGCTGTGATGATCGTTACGATCTTTGTAAAAAGCAAAAGAGTTATGGTCTCGAAGGAGGAATTAAGTGAGCGAAGCAAGGAACAACTGGTCAATTTGGTGCATGAACTTTTAATCAAGTCCGATGCACTGACATCACAGGTTCAGATGCTCCAGGCCGAGGTCGACAGGCTTAAAACAAAAAAGAACAGCGGGAATAGTTCCCTTCCTCCATCTCAGGATATGTATCGTATAAAAAATCAAAGCCTTCGTGAGAAAAGCAATCGAAAATCGGGCGGACAACCCGGGCACAAAGGAGAAACACTTCTAATGACACCTGATCCGGACAAAGTAATAGAACACAGGCCGGATGGTATCTGTCCGCAGTGCGGCAGGATTCACAGTGAAAACTCATTCGAGTTGCTTGGCAAAAGACAGGTTGTAGATATACCTGTGATTAAAGCCAGCGTTATTGAACATCGGGTTTTTCAAACCATTTGTAGTTGTGGGCATGTTTCTGCCGGGGATTTTCCGGCTGGAGTAACAGCTCCGGTGCAATACGGGAACAATCTGATTTCCCTGGTAGCCTATTTGAGTTCCCGGCAGTATATCCCTTACAATCGTTTGTCTGAGCTAATAAATAGCATAACAAATGTCTCCATGAGTGAGGGCACGGTATATAATCTGCTGAACAAGGCAGCTAACATGGTGCTTCCAATATATGAAGGGATAAAACAGGAGATTTCAAAAGCTATCACAATCGGTGGAGATGAAACCGGTGTTAAGGTAAAAGCTAACAAGTTCTGGGCATGGACATGGCAGACTATAAATGCAACCTTTATAACAATTTCCCCGGGCAGAGGGTATACAACTGTGGAAAGAATTTTTCCTGACGGGTTGCCTCAGGCTACCTTAGTGAGCGACTCATGGGCGGCACAGTTAAAAACTCCTGCCAAAAGGCATCAGTTATGCCTGGCACATCTGATAAGGGAGTTAAACTTTTTTCAGGAGTTGTACCATCTCAAATGGGCAACTGACATGAAAGATCTGTTGTTAAAGGCAATAAGCCTAAAAAACAGAATGATCCCGGAACAGTATGATCAGCCATTAGAAGATAGAAGTGAACTTCTCAATGACTTTGACCAGTTGATAAAACAAGAACTGCCAGAAAAATATGCGAAACTATTCCCTTTACAAAGAAGGTTAAAGAAACGAAAGCACCAGGTATTCAACTTCCTGTTTTATCCGGATGTTCCATACGATAATAATGGCTCGGAACGGGCAATCCGGAACCTGAAAGTCAAGCAAAAAGTATCCGGAGGGTTTCGATCTGATCGGGGATCAGAAATATTTGCAGTATTGCGATCTGTTGTTGATACGATAATTAAAAAGGGTGGAAATCCATCCGAATCCATACGGTTCGCCATCAATGTTGCTACCTGTAAACAGGATTTTGCCTCCACCAAAAAGTTTTAAGAATTAAGACCTGAGTAGTTACTCAGAATATAATATGGCTGGTACTGAAATAATTTTGTTAAATTATTGAATTTGCA
>CAZIIV010000463.1:0-1732 GCA_964539365.1 uncultured Desulfobacteraceae bacterium
CTTATTGCTCACCACCTAATATTTTCTTCAGTTTTTCTGATAAATCTACCATCGTAAACGGTTTCTGAATAAAATCTTCAGCTCCTGCATCCAAAATTTTCTGTGCCGGACCATCTTGGAAATAACCACTGAAAACGAGCACCTTCAAATTGGGACGAGCTTCCATGAGCAATGGATAGATGATGTCGCCGCCCATGCCAGGTAAAAGAATATCAAGCATGGCAAGATCAATATCACCATCAAAAGTCTTGACAACGTCAATGGCCTCTTGCCCTGTTTTGGCACCTAAGACACGGTAGCCCAGTCTTTCTAATATTTCCCGGGTTACTTTCATAACCAGCTCTTCATCTTCAATAACCAGTATGGTGCCCTGACCTCTAATCGGTTCGGCCCCTGGCTTTGACTTAGCATTTTCTTTGACAGGAGCTTCTGCTGCAGGCAGATAGATTTTAACAACAGTTCCCTTGCCCAATTCGGAATCAACCGATATCCAACCATCATGGTTTTTGACAATACCGTATGCGGCCGCCAACCCAAGACCACGCCCCGCACCCTTGGTAGTGAAAAAAGGTTCAAATACCCGTATATTAGTTTCTTCACTCATGCCCTTTCCATCATCAGCGATCATCAGGCAGGCATAGTTTCCAGGCGTTAAATTGGGAAAATTTCCGTCAATCTCCTCCGTTATTATTTCATTTCTACAGGCAATCCGGATACGCCCCTGGCCCTCCATTGCTTCAGACGCATTGACCAGAACAGCAGACAGCACCATCTGCATCTGATCCAAGTCGACTTTTACATTGAGCATGTCCAGAGGCAACTCTAAATCCACATTGATGGAAGAATCAACGACATGTCTCACCAAAGGTAATGTTGCCCTGACGAAATCACCTAATGATACTGTTTTAGCATGATATTTTCCGCCTCTGGCATAGGCCAGCAGTTGAGCGGTCAGTTGAGTCATACGGAAAGTGGAATCTTTTATTTCTTTGGCACGATTTGATACGTTCTCATCACCGGGAAAATCCATCTCCAGCAGGTCAATCCTGCTTGTAATTATACACAAGGCGTTGTTGAATTGGTGGGCAATTCCGCCTGCGATCGTACCGATGGCTTCCATTTTTCGTGCTTGCAGAAGTTTGTTTTCGAGTTCCTTCTGTTCCGTGATATCACTGGCCACAATTCTGGCCTGCCTGAGACCGCCATCCCCATCTTCAACAACCATCCATTCCAGATTCGCGTAAAATTCGCTGCTTCCCTTTTTGACCAACCGCAATCTGCAGGACTGTGGTTTCTTCGTTTCTAAAAGACGTTTTCGATGAAAATAAAGAATATCCTGATCCTCACGCAGGACAAAACGACTGAAGGGATGTCCGATAAGTGCGGATCTTTCCATCCCCAACAAAGTGGCGGCTGTAAGATTGGCTTCCACAACGATCCCCTTTTCACTGACCGTAAAATAGCCCACCGGTGCAAAGTCATACAGATGGGAATATCGATCCCGCTCCTTTTCAAGTTCTCCCTGAATGCGTCGGAGCTCTTCGTTTTGCATCTTGAGCTCGATCTGATGTACGCGCAGCTCACGGATCAAGCCCGTCATTTCCTCAGGAGAAATCCCTGAAAGATCACCATGGTCATCAGGCGCTTCCTCCAACGCCTCTTCGGCAAGCCGCCTGAGTTTTGCGCCGTCGATTATATTTTCCTCTTTCTCCATTTTCATCCCTCCTTCGTT
>CAZIIV010000464.1:0-1730 GCA_964539365.1 uncultured Desulfobacteraceae bacterium
TCATTCAGCTTGGAAAAATAATCGTGACTCCTTAATTTTCGGGGGATTGCATGAAGACCATACGAAAGCAGATAATTGAACTTCTGGATAACAAAGAGATGAGCGCCAGAGATCTCTCGCGAACCCTGAGTATTCGGGAAAAAGAGGTTTATACGCATCTTTCTCATATTGCGCGTTCTGTAACTGCTCGAAAAAAAAAGCTGATGATCATACCTGCAGAGTGTCTGGAGTGCGGATTTATTTTTGAAAAAAGAAAGAGATTTACCCGCCCGAGCCGTTGCCCGCGCTGCAAAAGCGAACATATCCAAAACCCCGGATACCGAATCGGATAGCAAGGGTAAATGCATTTGCTTTCCGTGCAGCGTAGCCACGGCGTGTTTCTCTTGGAAACCGACTGACTGTTTGAAGGGCGTTAGCACGCGTTAGTCCGAGCCGAATGAAATTATGAGTTAAAAGATCAATTCATACATTAAACCGAAAAGTTATAATATCTCCGTCCTGAACCTCATAAGTTTTTCCCTCAAGTCTTATACTCCCCTTCTTTCTGGCTTCATGATAGGTGCCTGCGCTCAGAAGGTCTTCATAGGAAACCACCTCTGCACGTATGAACCCTTTTTGCATATCCGTATGGATTTCCCCTGCCGCATCAACGGCCTGGGTCTGTTTTTTTACGGTCCAGGCTTTTACTTCATCATTCACCACGGTGAAAAAAGAGACAAGACCCAGCAGTTCATAGGATTGTTTGATAACTCTGTCCATGGCAGAGGCGGTAATATTGAACTCGGACAAAAACTCCTCTGCTTCTTCAACGGACATCCGGGCCAGTTCCTGTTCGAGTTTACCCCTGATCACCGTGCAATTTTCCGTGGATGTCAGCTCTTCTATTTCAGGAATCGCGTCATCCTCATCTTCGTTGTTAAACATAACCAGCATGGGTTTTGCGGATAAAAACGCATATCCCCTTAACTCATGGGCGGATGCAAGATCCGGGAACTTTCTTAAAGGCGTCTGGTTTTCAAGATTTTTAAGGCATTGGTTTAGAAGGGAAATTTCCTGAGGAGCTGTCTTTTTGTCCCGTTTTCTGTCCAGTTCGATATTTTCCAGTTTTTTTTCAACCACAACAAGATCCGCAAATATCAATTCCTGATCCATGGCTTGAAAATCATGATAGGGTCCGGGTTCTTCAAAACCATACCCGCCGAAATTTCGAATTACATGAATCAGAGCATCACAGTCCCTTACCTGATTCCAGATTTTCTGATCTTTTTTTTGACCCCGCATTCCCGGAAGGAAAAATTCCACCCGGGCATGAATAGTCTTTTTGGGGGTATACATCTGAGTTAAAACTTCCAGACGTTGGTCAGGAACCGGTATCGTACCGATACGATCTTCTCCCTTATGGGCTTCAGGAAGAACGCTTTGGGTTATTGCCTCAAATATGGTCGATTTACCGGATCCGGGAAGACCTATAATTCCGAGTTTCATTTTGTACCTTCATGGAAAATATGCTGGATGCCGGTTTCTGGATGCCGGCCTTTAAAGGCAAAGTTGCTCTTATTTTATCCAATATCCCGCCGAAATCATTCGGATTTGGACAGTTCGATTTAATTATATGGTTAACCAGATAAAAAGGCCAGAAAAATCGAAAAAGAATGCTCTGGGGCGAAAGTGATTCAAAAAATTTAACTGGAATTTTTCTTCTTACTAAAAACTCGAATTGATCTATCCGT
>CAZIIV010000465.1:0-1722 GCA_964539365.1 uncultured Desulfobacteraceae bacterium
GTCATGGTCATCTCCTTTCATCAGGTCGTTGATGATGCCGTAGGCGTTTTCATGCTCTTGAAAAAATGGGCTTGACATATCAAACAGGTTATATATTATATATGGTATGTGGCGGATCGAAGAACATAGACGGATTGACAAGCAAATCGGTTCGCTTCCGATTGAGATAATTAAGCGATATGAAAAATGGAAGGACATCGCCACAATTTCCGGCCCATCGGGGTTGCGATTGATCAAGGGCTTTCACGACGAGGCCTTGGTTGGCAAGTGGAAGGGATACCGCTCCTCCCGGCTTGGGCTCCAGTGGCGCGTGATATACCGAACCGTTCCTGAAGCGTTGCTGTTTCAGGTTGCCTCGATAACCGCCCATGACTATCGGAGGTCTTAAATGAATGATTATCATCCTGCCAAAAAGCATATAGAGGTTTCCGTGGGTGAATCCATACGAATCCTCCGCGAACTTCAGGAATTGAGCCAGAATCAACTGTCTGCAATTACAGGCATTCCCCAGGCGACTATTTCCGCAATCGAGAATGATCGTGTCAAACTGGGCGTCGAGCGCGCCAAGGTTTTAGCCACTGCGTTGAAGGTCCATCCAGGAGTTCTGGTTTTTCCGGGCTGGAAGCTTCCGGAAGAAGCCGTAGCATAACCTCTAAGGATTGACACGACCTGAAAGGTCGTTTTCAATCTATTGTTCAAGAAGCCCGGTTTACTGAGATATTTGTATAAGGGTATTGATTTGATGATCGGTCTTCGCTTTCAGCTACGACCCGATAAATTTGAGTGAGGAAAGGCCCCCTGAATCAATAAAATTCGGGGTGCCGGAGATTAACAAAGAATTTTTATCGATAGAAAGACATAATTTTTCAAGAAATAGACGGTATTCGGAGCCAAAAGCCGTGTCAAGGCGCAGCTGTCCTGTGCCGCTTCAACCGGATATCGGCTTGTCAGGCGTAGCTGAAAGCGAAGACTGGCAGCCTGTTCAATTTGAGTAAAAATAGTATTTACAGGTTCTCAGCTACCCTGAATCCGCAGATACTATTTTGCACGGCAACAGTGAAGTGCGGAACATCAGACTTCCGCCGCAACTGCTGCAGATCATGGGCTCAGGAGGTTCGAGCACTGTTTTTGGCGTTACGATTTCAAAACCAAACGCTAGTTCAATCAGAGCCGCGATCTTTTCCAACGAAACTGAAGATCCCGGGTGCAGGAATCCGTAATACCGAACTTTCATGAACCCGGTGGGCAGCACATGCTGAAGAAAACGGCGGATAAATTCCATGACATCCAGGGCCATGGTGCGCCAGCGGTTGCTTTTATTTTTACGGTATTTGAAAAAGACCCTTCGATCTTCGACTTTTACGATGCGGCTGTTTGAAATAGCTACTTTAAAAACATAGGGGGCGAGGTACTTGATACTCTGCTCGCCGGCGCCGATAGCCTGACAGTTAACGACCCATTTCTGAATCCAAACATGGGAGGGGATTTGGGGATAAAGTTTGTTCTTTTTCATAATGTCTCGGAATTTGGCTTTAAAGATTTTTGACATGGCTTTGACCGGCAGAAAAAAGTCGATTCGAGAGCAGTGCCATTTGCCATCGGTTTTGGAAAATGCACCCCCCGGGACGATATAATGGATATGCGGATGATAGGGCATTTGACGACCCCATGTGTGCAGCACCCCGAAGAATCCGGGCATGTCGCCACCGATGTGTTTTTGAT
>CAZIIV010000466.1:0-1721 GCA_964539365.1 uncultured Desulfobacteraceae bacterium
ATATGAGCGGGCTTTTGTTTGGCGAAAGATTAATTGAGAAAAAAAAGATAAGTAAAAAGCAGCTTCAAAAGGCTTTGGAGCGCCAGCGACTTCACGGAGGCAGGCTCGGGGAAAATATGGTCGCTCTGGGGTTTATAGATGAGGATGAACTAAACGATTTTTTCAGGAGTGCTCCGGCCGTTCCCAAAACAGTAAAGGAAACCGGACTCGACTTTTCTTTCATCGTGGATCTGATAACCAAACATGCTTTGAATATGGGAGAATTCTCCATTCCGGAAATGGCAGCACGAACAAAACTTACCTTAGCCGTGGTAGATGAGGCCATTGACAGGTTGAGACATGACCAGCTGGTTGAGGTAAAAGGCGCCAGTCAGCTCTCGAAACTTTCATACCGCTTAAGCCTTACCGAAGCCGGCATAAGACGCGCGTCCAGTCTCCTGGAGGTCTCAAGATATGCAGGGCCGGCGCCCGTAACTTTCGATGATTACCGAAACATGGTGGAAATACAGACCATCAAAAGCATTTTTGTGAACCCGGAAAGTATTCGAGATGCCTTTTCAAATCTCGTTGTAAACGAACGGTTTCTGGAAAGCATCGGGCCTGCGGTCAGCTCGGGCAAGGCCATCTTTTTGTACGGCCCTTCGGGTAACGGAAAGACCACTATCGCTGAAACTATCGGGAGAATTTTGCCGGGAAGCATTTATATGCCGTATGCTGTGCTGACTGAAGGTGAAATTATCATGATCTATGACAAGGCCAGCCATGTGGCTGTTGAACCCCAGTATAGTACTGACAGTGTGGACCAGCGGTGGGTTCTCATAGAAAGGCCGGTCGTCATGGTGGGTGGAGAAATGACGCTCAGATCTCTGGATCTTGACTTCAATGCCATATCAAAATTCTATGAGGCGCCATTACAGATGAAGGCCAATAACGGCCTTTTTATCGTTGACGACTTTGGACGGCAGCAGGTGGATCCGCAAAATTTTTTGAATCGCTGGATTGTACCCCTGGAACGCAGGACCGACTTTTTATCTTTTCACACCGGAATGAAAATCGAAATTCCTTTTGACCAGTTGGTGGTCTTCTCAACGAATCTCGAACCCCGCACATTGGTGGATGATGCTTTTCTGCGAAGGATTCGCTATAAAATTAACATTGATCACCCGGACCTGAGTGAATACAGAGAAATTTTTCAAAGAGTATGCGATTCTAACGGCGTTAAGTTTACTGAAGATGTGTTTAATCATCTTATCGAAAACCATTATCATCAGAGAAATGTCAAGCTTAGCTCCTGCCATTGCCGTGATCTTATAGAACATATCATAGACAGCGCGCGGTATCACGGTCTAAAACCCGAACTCACAAAACAGACGGTATCCGCCGCATGGGACAGCTATTTTGTTGAGATGTAAAATTCCGCCACCAAGGCACCAAGACACGAAGAAAAAAATATAGGGCTTCGCCCCAATGGTGAGCGAAGCGAACAAACTTGTTTGGCCTTTGTGCCTTCGTGCCTTGGTGGCAATATTTTCTATTCCGCCACTAAGTCACCAGGACACCAAGAAAAAGAACTTAGGGTCTTCTTCGCCCTAATGGTGAGCGAAGCGAACGATCTTCATCCTTTGTGCCTTCGTGCCTTGGTGGCAATATTTTCTATTCCGCCACCAAGGCACCAAGACACGAAGAAAAAAATATAGGGCTTCGCCCCAATGGTGAGCGAA
>CAZIIV010000467.1:0-1715 GCA_964539365.1 uncultured Desulfobacteraceae bacterium
CATGATGCCAGGAAAGTTTGTGCTCAATATCTGGATGAAAAAACAACGCCGATAAAAATAAACGATTACACTAATTCAAAGATGGCGTTCGGGGTGATGGTTAATGATCTTCAGCGCCTTGATATGGTTTTACGTCAATCTGAAATAGACTCTCAGAAGACAGGTTGTCATTATATCAAAAACCCAGAGTCGGCAACCAAGGGACTGAACAAACTATTAGATATTATCGAGGAGGAGGGAAATGAAATAGCAATACTAACTCATCAGGATATGTTTTACAGGCAGGGTTGGGATGATCAGGTCAAGGAGCAGCTTTCACTGTTACCAGAATCTTGGATAGTTGCCGGGATTATAGGCAAAGATATGGACGGCATGATTTGCGGGAAGTTTCAGGATATGCGATGTCCTTTAAGATTTAACACTTCCCACATCCACGAATTTCCGCATTCCGTGTGTTGCTTTGATGAGTGCTGTATCATTGTAAACATAAAATCAGGATTCAGGTTTGACGAATCGTTTGAGGGGTTCGATCTTTACGGAACACTGGCAGTTTTGCAGGCATGGGAAATGAACGGTGAGGCGTGGGTAATTGATGCTTATGCGGAACATTATTGTATGAGGCCATTTTCATGGGTTCCTGATCAGCTTTTTATTGATAACTATAAACTGCTGCATGACCGATTTAAGAAAATAAAAAATGGTATGAGGCTTGATTCAACAGCAATAGGGTTGCCGAAAGAAACAGTTGAGCAAATCGCTTTTATGACTTCGGCAGCTTAAATAACAAAAAGGAGAAAAGAAAATGAGTGCACTTAGTGGGAAAAATGGAAAAGTTATGTATGGTTCGGAAGTAGTGGCTGACATGGTTGAATGGTCCATGTCTGGATGGTCGTTTCCGATTGTGAAAAAGGATACAGCATTTACCGATACTGTCATGGAATACGACATTGCCGAGCCGGGCGATCCCGGAACGATTTCATTCAGCGGAAACTATGATCCGGCAGACACTAATGGTCAACTTGCCTTACATGATATTTGTGTTGCCGGAACTGAAATAACGAATCTATATCTGTACGCGAATACCTCAACATTCTGGCGTGTTGGAAGTGGCGGCCATATATTGGTAACCAAAGCATCAGCCATTACAATGCCGAGGAACGCTTATGGTAAGATTTCGTTTGAGGGTCAGGTTTCCGGTGCTGCAATGGAGCAGGTCACGTAATATTAATTTAAAGGAGGTTTTATGCTTGAGATTGATCTTGACAATCAGGATGATGGTACCTGGTTTAGATATCAGGATTCTCATTTTGACGAAAAGAAGGGCGAGTTTGTTTTTGACCCCCCTGCAAGTGATGCCAGGGTAAAGGTTCGGCAAATTGCTAAATTTTTATCAGACCAGTTGGCGAAGCGCAAAAAAGCTTCTGAGATGGTTCTAAATCCGAAAACACGGCGAATGGAAAGAGTTGCTTATTATGATGATTTAACACCAGGCCAGGAGCGAAAAGAACTTGAAGACGCTTACGACTACGCGATTGTGGATATTGAAAACTTTAAAAACAAAAAGACCGGAGAAGTAATTGCCTGTACCCGAGAAAACAAACTCGCCCTAATGAAAATCCCGGCCTTTGATCGTTTTTTAGGGCGTTGTTTCAAGGTGCTCAGTGGTTTTGAACAAGAACAGAGAGAGGAAGAGGAAAAAAACTGATTGAAGCTGC
>CAZIIV010000468.1:0-1700 GCA_964539365.1 uncultured Desulfobacteraceae bacterium
ATATATGGAATAAAAAGCTGATATCTGGCTCTTGTGATCGCAACATACACAAGATTGTTTATCTGATCTTCTGTCCATCCTTTAGGTTTGAGTGCATCCAGCCCAAGCAAAAATACGCATGAATAATCGAGCCCTTTTACGCTGTGAATGGTCGATATGGTTACGCTGTTTGTGGTGATGTCATAAGTTGTTTTCGATCTGTAATCTTCCGATGCCCAGTTGCTCAATATGCCATTGGATTCCAAAGCTTTTTTAATCATTAAAGGAAGTGGCTCTTTCATATTCGCATCGGGCATTTTCATTGTGAATATGATGGCAATCTCAGAGCAAGGGCACTCATCAGCACTGACGGTCTCATGTATTTTTTCAGACATGTAAGAAATTATTGATTCATAATCATAGAATTGCTTCAAAACGGGCTTGGGGCCGGTGAAGTCGAAAAAGTCCGGAAACAGTTCAAGCTGTTCCGCTTTTTGAACATCAGGTGTTGGGTCTGTTTCTTTAATAAATTTAGAAGCGAATTCTGAGATTTCCTTGGTGTTCCTGTAGATGTACGAAATTCTATGTACACGTCCGCGGGCCTGAATGCCGACATCTTTCCATGAAGATTCCCGATGGTATATATCCTGGTTATCATCAAGAACAATGGTGAGATTGTTTGTTTTCGGGTTCAAAAGGGTAGATACAATCCTGTACATGTCATCCGAAAAATCCTGCCCCTCATCCACCAGGATCGCATCATATTTAAGTCCATAGTCCTGAACTTTTGACAATGTCTCCTTGTCTATTACTTCATAATATTCAGATGTTTCTTTTTCATACGTGACCTCTTCTCCGATAATTTCAGAGCAGAGTTGATAAAAGTGAAAAACCTGAACACCATTTTCCCCAAGAGGAACTCCCTTGTCAGCCAAAAGCCTTTTGATGTAATTTACAAGAGTGATATTGAAGCAAACAAACAGAATGTTTTTTATGTCGGGATTGTACCGCATTAAAAAGGCGGCTTTGTGTACAAGAATCAGCGTTTTTCCGCTGCCGGACGGCCCGACTATAATCCGATGACCGCCATCAAACTTGCGGGCAAGTGCCTCCTGGTGATTATCAAGGCTTTTCAGACGGCTGATTCGTCGGGTGTAGGAACGTTCAGTTTTTCTCTCCGGAAGTTCGATTCTTACAACCGGGAATATTAGTTGTTTGAGATGGTCCAGTTCCACACCGGTCAAATTAAAGCTGAATTTGACCGGGAACATATTTTCGACGGTTTGGGCAAAACAGATTCCCGTTGAATCACAGCAGATTGGCGACTCGGGATGGAGGTCGTCCCAGAAGAAAATATTTTCTTCACCAATTACGCGATCGAAACCTTTTTGAATATATTCGTACTTGTTTATATTCGGGAAAACGACCCCACAATTGATTGGAATTTTAGGGTTACCCCGGTGGAAGGGATCTTTGGAGACCAGTCGCTTGTCCCCCTTTATGGCCTCTATCAACTGTATGAGATAGTCCCTTGCCTGTTGATAGGGGTTTTGGTGCTGTTCGGTTTTTGAACCTTTCGCAATAACAAAAAAGTGGGGGTTGGCCTCTCTTATTTGGTTGAGATTCCAATCTTTAACTTCAAGAACAACTAAACCGAGATTGTTTGAAAACAGGATGAAATCCGGTTCTTTTCCCTGAATATCAGGGAGATACCAGCAAAG
>CAZIIV010000469.1:0-1694 GCA_964539365.1 uncultured Desulfobacteraceae bacterium
GGTTCAAAGTCAAGGCGGACCGAGGGATTCAAGCGCAGGAATATATGTAATATTTCGAGTATTGAATCGCTCGGTCCAACACAGGAATTGGGCCTGATGGGAGGTTTTGAAACCACTTCTAGACAATATACTGCTCTATCCCTTGTTTGAGCCCATCCAGCATCTTACAGAACATGGTTTCATCCGTCTCTAAGAGCGTCAGACGAAAGCCCTGCATACCGGTATTAAAAGAGGTCAGAGGGACCACACAAATCCCCGTGGCAGCCAGCAGATAGTAGACAAATCGTTTGTCCGGTTGAATCTTCGGACCACCCATAAGCTTTTCAACCAGTTCACCTACGGCCCCGTTGGAAATGGGAAGGGTCTGTCGGTGGTTCAGCACACCGTCTTCAAAAACCACACTCATATAAAACGCACCGTTGGTGGGGTTAACCACGACCCCCGGAATGTTGCCGAGACGTTCATAAGCAATTTTTGAGAAGCGCTCATATCGCTGCCGGCGCTCTTCCAGATACGCAGGATACCGGGGGTGCCGTAAAATCAGGGGCAGAGCCTTTTGAGGCAGAGTGGTGGAACAGACTTCCACCATCTTGGCATTGAGAATGCTCTTGACGTAGGACTTAAACTCCGGATCCTTATCCACATTATAAACCTCGATCCAGCCGCAACGGGACCCGGGCCAGGGAAGTTCTTTTGAGATCCCTTTCATGGAAATTCCGGGCACATCACCAATGACCGCACCAAGCGAGTCGGTTTTTTGGCCGTTGAATACCAGGTTTTGATAAACTTCGTCGGCGATGATAAACAGATCAAACTCTCTGGCTATCTCAACAATTTCCTTGAGCATGGTCACGGAATAGACCATACCCGTGGGGTTGTCGGGATTGATTAACAAAATGCCGCCCACCGCCGGGTTATATTTTACGCGGCGCCGCAGTTCCTTTATGTCCGGAAACCAGTGATTGCAGGGATCCAGGGGATAGCAAACCGGAGGCAACCCCGCATGGGCCGCCTCGGAAGATGAATGGGTCGTATAAGTGGGTGACGGCGTAATGATTCGGGCGGTACGACGCAAAAACCCGTAGGTTTTGGTAATGGCATCCCCAAGGCCGTTAAAAAAGATGATATCATCCGGTGTGATGCGGCAGTGGCCGTTGTTGTTGTTCAGGGACACCAGAAACTCCCGGGTTTCCAAAACCCCCTGGGTCGGACAGTAGCCGTAGCAGTCGTCCTCTCTAACCAGTTCGGCAACGATTTCTTTCATCCAAACAGGGATTTTTTCGCCTTTGGCAACAGGGTCGCCAATATTTTCCAGATAGACCGGCACCCCCAGTTCCTGAAGCTTGTCGGCCACGCGGATGATGTTGCGAATTTCGTATGTCAGTTCTCCTGCTCCCATATGGACAAGACCGGTTCGCATGGTATGTAATCCTCCTTGTAAAGAATCCTGGTCCATAAAACCAGGCTATGGTTATCCCCAGAGGGGATTTGCTTTATTAAAAGTTCATTGACTTATTAAAATTCCAAATAGCAAATCCCAAAAAATTTACCCTGTTAAATAATGCTTCGCATTAAATCTATGATTTATTTAACAGGGCAGGCAAATAACAACACGCGGCGCAAGCGCCTGCGCTGCGCGTGACCAAAATTCAAAATCTCAAACAAAAAAACAGCCGCTCACGCGGCGCAAGCAC
>CAZIIV010000470.1:0-1688 GCA_964539365.1 uncultured Desulfobacteraceae bacterium
AGGTTGACGGCTTCGTAAAACGTGAAAAGTGAAACGTTAAAGGTGAAAAGTTTATATATTGTGTAATATTGCCTTGTAATGTACTAAATGTAGTCATTTTACATTTGACTTTTCACTTTTTACAAATTTGTCAATTATGGCATAAACATTGCTTTTTCCGAATCCATAATTAAATATTTAAAAAAAACATAAAGGAGTCTGCCCATGAAATTTTTTACAAACATAAAACATGTTTCGAGAACCAAACCCTTTGTTTTCATCGTACTCCTGGCATTTGGAATCGTTGCGTTTTCAAGCGCTAACCCGGCTTCGGCAGTTGAAACAAACGACCGGCCTGTTCTCTCCTACCCGGAAAGTTTCAACCGGCTGGCTGAAAATGCCAGTCCGGCGGTAGTTAACATCAGGACCATAAAAACAATCAAAGGGGGCGGCCGAGTATTCCGTCACTTCAAAAAAGGTCCTTTTGGCGAAGACGATCCGTTTCATGATTTTTTTGACCGTTTTTTCGATGAACAGCGACCCTATGATTTTAAGCAGCGAAGCCTTGGATCAGGATTCATCATTGATAAGGACGGTTATATCGTCACCAACAACCATGTGGTGGAAAACGCCGACAAGATCGAGGTCATACTCAAAGATGAAAAAGAGTTCGACGCCGAAATTGTCGGCCGGGATGCCAACACGGATCTGGCCCTTTTAAAAATCAAGCCGAATCGTGATCTCCCGGTATTGTTATTCGGAGATTCCGATGCGCTTAAGGTCGGCCAGTGGGTGGTGGCCATCGGGAATCCCTTTGGCCTTGAGCACACCGTTACGGCAGGAATTGTAAGCGCCAAAGGGCGTGTTATCGGGTCAGGGCCCTATGATGACTTTATCCAGACCGATGCATCGATTAATCCCGGCAACAGCGGGGGGCCCCTTATCGATATGCAGGGCAAGGCCGTTGGGATTAATACCGCCATTATCGCCGGCGGAAGCGGTATCGGATTTGCCATTCCCATAAATCTTGCCAAAAACATTATCGACCAGCTCAAAAGCAGTGGAGAGGTTATCCGGGGCTGGCTGGGAGTGGGTATCCAGGACATCAGCGAGCAAGTCGCAGAGTATTACGGAATAAAATCAAGAAAAGGCGTTCTGGTTACGGAAGTTTTTCCGGATGATCCTGCGGATAAAGCCGGAATAGAACCCCAGGATATTATTTTGTCCATTAATGGAAAAGAAGTTGAGTCTTCCAGAGAAATTACCAATATGATAGCCGGGTTCGGTGTCGGCGAAACCGCAAAGATCAAAGTATTGCGAAACGGAAAAACCAAAACATTTAAAGTCAAAATTGCCAAAAGAGAAGATACCCGGATTTCCGCCAGAAGCACCCGTAAAGAACAGCAGACAGAACTCGGGATCAGCGTTGAAAATGTTACCCCTGAGATTGCACGTCGATTTAATCTCAAAGACACCAAAGGGGTTATTATCAGCGCTGTGGAACCGGACAGTAAGGCTGAGGAAGCAGGTCTTAGAAGGCTTGATATTATCAAGGAGGTAAACCATATAAACATTCAAACGGTTAGCGATCTTAACAAAGTTATCGGCGAAATCAAAAAAGATGAGCCCATCCGCATGTTCATCTGGCGAACCAATCGAGGGTTCCTGGTAATAAAAATGACGAAATAGCATCCACTTAAATAGGACAC
>CAZIIV010000471.1:0-1683 GCA_964539365.1 uncultured Desulfobacteraceae bacterium
ATATTCAGTCGGGGCATCTTCGGTACGTAACAGCCAGTATGATGCGCCCGGGGCTGTGCCTACAAAACTGCCGGGTTGGTTGGCAGCCATAACCGATAATACGGCAGTGCCATGGTAATGACTATCATAAACATTACCCCCCGGGTTGACAAAATCGCGGGTGCCCAGAATGCCGTTGCGTGCATAAAGTGAATCGAAAACTTGGAGCGAGTCGGCATTCAGGAAACCGGCATCAATAACAGCAACCCATGTGTTTTCGCCGGTCGATTCTTCATGCACCAAATGACCGTTGAGCATGTTTACCTGGTTGTACGATTCGCCATAGTGGTTTTGCAACAGGCTGTCTTCATCCGAAAATTTGTTGAAACTACTTTTGAGTGGCTGGTTTTTACGTACCTGAATGGTGTCGATAAACGAAGGGTAATCCAATGCTGAAACAAGGGCTGTGTCGGGGGTAGTAACGATGGCCCCGTTGAGCCACCGGCTGGTATGTTTAACGTTCAGCCCAAGCGAGTTCAGGGAATCGGCAAAGGCAGGGTTCGCAGGCAGGTCGGTTGAGTCAATCGCGATGCCCTGCCGGTTTCTTCTCTCGATAGAACGCTGCGATAAAAATGCTTCGGGGTTATTGATGGAGTAAGGCGTACCAACTTTCGTGTTGAATTGCACCCAGTAATGGAGCTGGGCGTGTGATGCAGATGAAAGCAAAAATGTGCTGAATATGATGAGAAAGAGTCGTGCCATGGTTTAAATATCTTTGATAAAGATATAAAACAACCTTGATAAGACCTAATAAAAATAGTCAGCTTTTTATTGTTTATGGCAAAGGATATTTTATCGGTAGTTGTCTTTTTTCATGATAAAAAATTATCTTTGCTAAGGGGATTAGTTATTTAACTAGAGTATAAATGATGCTAACTTTATTTTTTGTGGTGGGAATATATATATATCTTAAAAAACAAAACATTTTCAAATTCTTTCTTAGTCTAATATTGGGATTCTTTTCATTTTTGAACTCAAATCAGGTTGCCGCAGAAAGCTATGGTTTGAAATTCTATGGGCAGGAAGTTAAGCTTGATGAAAGAACTGAGTTAAATTTGACGCCTGATGGATTTATGAAATTTAAGGACGAATTTGAGATCACTTTTAATTATAAAATTACATCAGAAGAGTTAAATTCAGGATCCAGCTTTTTTGGTTATATTCTAAGAATGATTAATCAAGAAGGAGATAATATTGATTTGTTAAATACACCACCACCAAATTTAGGAATCAATTTAGTTATCGGCAAAACAAATTCAAGTTTACCAATAAAATATACGAATTTTGATGTTAATAAATGGATTAAATTACGAGTGAAAGTTCTTCTCAATAATGACAGATTAATCTTATATACCTCCGATTCTTTATATGTTCAGGATAATATTGGTTTGAAAGAGAAAGAATCATTCAAAATAATATTCGGGGCGAATGACTACAAGCAGTTTAAAAATTCAGATGTTCCTTCAATGGCTATAAAAGATCTGAAAGTTTTTGAAAATGGAAAACTCAGGTATTATTGGCCATTGGATGAAGTAAAAGGCAATTATGCTAAAGATAAACATAAAGGTAAAGAAGCGCTTGTAAAAAATCCCTTTTGGTTAAAATACCGGCACCAAAACTGGCAAGTTAATTATGCCGGGGAAA
>CAZIIV010000472.1:0-1675 GCA_964539365.1 uncultured Desulfobacteraceae bacterium
TAACCCATTTCATAATATAAAAGTTAATTGAAAACTAATCATATATCAATTATAAATTATAATTATGGGCACATGCAATTTTTGTAAAAAAAGTGCTAAAACAATTTCAAATACCATCGGTTTTTGTGCCGACTGCATCAGAGCTCATTTTGATCGGGTCTGGCCGAAAATTAAAACCGTTCACCGACACAGCCGAAGGGCCTACGGCCTCCCGGAAGATCCTCCCCGATCAGATTACGGCATTCTCTGCGGTCTGTGTGTCCACAACTGCCGGATTCCTGAAAATGGAACCGGTTTTTGCGGGTTGCGTCGAAGGAAAAACGGAAGGATCCATGGGGGTAGGCCTCACGAAGGAAATCTGTATTTTTATTTTGATCCCCTTCCCACAAATTGCGTGGGAGATTTTGTCTGTCCCGCCGGCACGGGATGCGGATATCCCGAATATGCGGTTTCAAAAGGACCCGAGCACGGCTACAGGAAACTGGCCGTATTTTACCATGCCTGTGCATTTAATTGCCTGTACTGTCAAAACTACCATTTTAAGGAACACACATTTTCCGGGAAAAAGATCACCGCAAAAACCCTTGCCGGGGCCGTGGACAAAAAAACCAACTGCATCTGTTATTTTGGCGGTGATCCCACCCCACAGATCCTCCATGCCGTAAAAACTTCCCGAATAGCCATTAAAAACGCCCATGGACGCATCCTGAGAATATGCTGGGAAACCAACGGAGCCATGCAGGAGCCTTTTTTGAACATGATGGCGGATCTGTCTTTAAAAACCGGAGGGTGCATCAAATTCGACCTAAAGGCGTGGGATCCGGGCATTCATCACGCCCTTTGCGGGGTAACCAATACAAAAACCATTGAAAATTTCCGAACCCTGGCCGGATGGATAACAAAAAGACCCGAACCACCATTGCTTATCGCCAGCACGCTGCTGGTTCCAGGATACGTGGATGAACCTGAAGTGTCCGAAATCGCCAGTTTTATTTCAAGCCTTCATCCAGAAATCCCTTACAGTCTGCTGGCATTTTACCCGCAATTTTATCTCAACGATCTTCCCACTACGTCCCGGTCTCACGCACTACGTTGCCGTGATGCTGCCCAAAAAGCCGGTTTGCGAAATGTCCATATAGGGAATATGCATCTTTTGGCAGAAGACTATTAGTCCGAATTTTGTATAAAAAATTTATCTTTGCGTACGCGTTATGCCGGACAGAAAGGATAATCATGCGAGTTTCTAAATCAAGGTTGCTATGGGGATGCGGTCTGACGCTGGCCGTTCTGACTGCCGCCGGTGTCTTTGTATTCAATCCATTGGGACTTGGCCCCGAGCCGGAGACAGTGCTCTCTCGGGCTTTTTTCGACACACCGGTCCAGGACTTGAGTCAGCTTGAGCTTCTTGTGGACGGTGAGGAGGCATTCAATGAAATTCTTGAGGCAATTGATGGTGCTCGATCTTCGATTTTTGTTCAAATATTCATATGGAAAGACGATACCATAGGACGGCGAATTGTATCCGCACTCAAAGCTGCGGCCGATCGCGGTGTAAAAGTTACGGTCAGAAAAGATGTGCTGGGAACATTTTTTGAGTTTGGCGACATGGTAAAGGGTAAGTTGAGCCCGGTTTTTACCAAGGGCGGATTAAGGGGATATGAAAACATAGACGTGG
>CAZIIV010000473.1:0-1670 GCA_964539365.1 uncultured Desulfobacteraceae bacterium
ATCAATCCGGACGATAATTTCATGGGTCCTGATCCACAGATGAATTTTATCGACCATTTAACCTGAAAGGTATAAATTTAATGTTTACTTTAGATGATGTCAAAGAAAAGTCACCCCTGTTTCTTGTCGAACTGTATCTTCAAACCCAGGGAGATCCTTCAGTCACGGTTTCCTGGTTCGATATCGGTGAAACCATGGGGCTCGATCGAGAAGCATCCACCAAGACGGCCGAAAATCTTTTTGGCACCGGACTTGCTGAAATTAAGACCCTCAGCGGCGGTATAGGAATTACTGCTGACGGCGTGGCCGAAGTGCAACAATTGGGGGCCTCGATCACCGGCAAGCACGATCCGGGGCTCGTACTCGGAAATACACCGGTTTTAAATGAATCCGCCTGTCAGGCCGTGGAACGAATTGTCGCGGATTTAAAAGGCCAAATAGGTGAAAAAAGATTGGATTTTGATTCTTTGGCTGAGTTGATGGCCGATTTAAAATCCATCGATGCACAAATGACCTCTCCCAATTCTAAAACAGCCATCATCCGGGAGTGTTTCCGATCGATCATGGGCGTACTTCAAAAAACCGGCGACACCGACAGCCTGATTGCGGTTAAAACCCTGCTGGGAGATTAGTGCCAGGCGTGTCTGGTGTAATCAAGTATAGAGAAAAATTTGACGAAGCAATGTAGGAGCCGAAGCTGTCACAGGAGAAGGACCGGGAAAGTTCGGAGCTTTTTTGCAAGCCATATCTCCACAAAATTTAGAGCCTTTTTATAGACTTTCGGCCGTCTTTCCCCGGCACCTCAGTTCACCTTTCGACTGAAGAGAAAGAAACATGATCGGATCCATCGCCGGAGATATCATTGGGTCAGTTTACGAGCACTGCCCCATCAAAACGAAAAACTTTCCCCTGTTCGATCCCCGCTGCAGGTTCACGGACGACAGCGTTTTGACTGTTGCCGTTGCCTATTCGATTCTTACCGGCCGTTCATATTCAGAGTCCGTACGGAAGATTGGCCGGCGTTATCCCGGTGCCGGATATGGAGGTTTGTTTATTCAATGGCTCCATAGTCATGATCCGCAGCCATACAACAGCTGGGGAAATGGTTCCGCAATGCGGGTCAGCCCCGTAGGGTTTGCATTTCCCACAGAAAAAGAGGTTCTTCGCCAAGCGGAAAAGACAGCCGAAATATCCCACAACCATCCGGAAGGGATCAAAGGCGCACAAGCTGCCGCTCTTGCAGTCTTTCTCGCACGAACCGTGCACAACAAAGAGGAGATCCGAAAGCAGATAAGACAGCGGTTCGGCTACGATTTGGATCGCAGAGTGGATGACATCCGACCGACCTATACATTCGATGTCTCTTGCCAGGGAACGGTGCCGGAAGCCATCATCGCTTTCCTTGATTCCCAGTCATACGAGGATGCCATACGCAATGCCATATCACTAGGAGGCGACAGCGACACTCTCGCATGCATAACCGGAGGAATTGCCGAAGCGTTCTATGGCGAAGTTCCAACTTATATCCGAACAAAGGTAAAGGAATTTTTAACGCCGGACCTTTGGGAGATCACCGAAACCTTTTGCAGCAAGTACGGAAAAAAATGCCCGACACGCTTTCGAGAAAGCATATGAGCGTGAATAGCGAATAACATGCCGCTATAATTCAA
>CAZIIV010000474.1:0-1659 GCA_964539365.1 uncultured Desulfobacteraceae bacterium
ATTAAAAAAGGACAACTTGTCGAACTTGAAATTACCGGAATAGCCTTTGGCGGCAAAGGTCTTGCCCGGGTGGACGGGCTTGCTGTTTTTGTTGACGGCGCGGTACCTTTGGATTTGGTTATTGCACGCATCGTAAAGAAAAAGAAGCAATATGCCGAGGCCCGTGTGCATAGATTGGTTGCCCCGTCTCCGGACAGAATCCTTCCGGATTGTATGTACAGTGGTTTTTGCGGAGGTTGCAAATGGCAATTTTTAACTTACGAAAAACAGCTTGAATACAAACAGCAGCATGTTCAGGAATCCATTGAGCGAATCGGACTTATCCGGGGCGTACCCGTACATCCGACACTATCATCGCCCACCACTTTTGGATACCGGAACAAAATGGAGTTTTCCTGTTCGGACCGAAGATGGCTTTTGCCGGATGAAATGGGGAAAGAGGGGGTTGACAAGGGGTTTGCTTTAGGGCTTCATGTGCCGGGGACTTTTTACAAAGTTCTTGATACCCGTTCCTGCCTGCTTCAGCCGGAACTTGGGAACCACATTCTCCATGACGTCAGAACCTTTATCAAGGTTTCCGACGTCCCTGTTTACGGGCTTCGAAGTCACACGGGGTTCTGGCGTTTTCTCATGCTCAGACATTCTGTTGCACATGATCGCTGGATGGTGAACATCATTACTGCAAAAGAAGAACCGGAAATAGTCCGGCCCCTTGCAGTTAAACTTATGGACAAATACCCTCAAATCATTTCGGTGGTAAACAATATAACTTCCCGCAAAGCCGGTATTGCCGTGGGAGAATATGAGATTCAGCTTTCCGGTCGCTCCTTCTTAACGGATAAAATCGGAGAGTTGGAGTTTGAAATATCGGCAAACTCTTTTTTTCAAACCAACACCCTTGCCGCTCAAAGGCTATATCATACTATCAAGGACTATGCCGGACTCTCAGGCCGGGAAACAGTTGTGGATCTTTACAGTGGAACCGGGGCTATTGCCATTTGTCTTGCCCATGGTGCAAAAAAAGTGATCGGTATGGAAATCGTTGCGGGTGCTGTCGCCGATGCAGTAAAAAACTGTGAGATTAACGGCATTTCCAATTGTCGGTTTATTGTGGGTGATATTAAGGACGGACTTGCGCGAATCACAGACAGACCTGAAATTATGATTATCGATCCTCCCAGAGCGGGGATGCACAAGGATGTTGTCAAACGGGTTCTTGAAATGGCCCCTGATCGAATTGTTTATGTATCCTGCAACCCCGCGACAATGGCAAGGGATATGGGTATGATGAAAGAAAGTTATCGCGTACTGGAAGTACAGCCCGTTGACATGTTTCCCCACACCTATCACATAGAGTCGGTGGCAAGACTTGAAAAAAAGGTTCAATGATAATAAATTGAATCACTAAGCATATAGCAGGTCATATCACATCTCTCGATATCCACACAATTTTTCCGATAATACGAAAGCTGTCCATGTCATTCCGGCTCAGATAAACAGGTTCATAATCTTTATTGTCGCTTCTGAGAATCAGTTTGCCGGGATGCTTTTCTATTCGTTTTACCATAATTGTATCTTCAATCCCAACGGCATATATTGATCCTGCCAGTATATCTTTTTGGGATGCGCCCAACTTGGCGATGGTTGGCCCGAAGCTGC
>CAZIIV010000475.1:0-1642 GCA_964539365.1 uncultured Desulfobacteraceae bacterium
CTGGATGCTGGATACTGGCTTAGGGGTTGTTTATCGAATATTCCAAAATCACTGGCCTGCTCTGAAATGACTGAGTATTTTGTGGACGATCGACTTTCCCGCACTTTCGGAGCAGCCCATTCCGGCTGATCCACAAGACGCAACCTTTCCGCCACAACTCCGGCAACCGCATCATGAATTTTTTTATGTTGTGCAAACTTTACCTCGTGTTTTGTTGGATGAACATTAACATCCAACTGGTCGGAGGGAACATGGATAAAGATTACCGCCACGGGAAATTGCCCTTTCATCAATCTTGAGCCATACCCTTGAAAAAGAGCATGTTGGATGACCCGGTTTCGGACAACTCTCCGGTTTACATACAGGTATATTCCCCGGGATGTGCTGCGGGTGATCCGGGGAGAAGAGATCCAGCCTTGAACGGTAAGAAAATCGGATGCAAATTCTATTTTGTAAAGATCGTTTTTGACATCTTTGCCGAGAACATCCAAGACCCTGCTCACATCATCACCCGTGGCCGACCAGTTTTTAATCTCTTTGCCGTTGTGAGTCAGCCTGAATTGAATATCGGGACGTCCCAGTGCCATGCTTGAAACCGTATCTGCGATATGCCCCATCTCTGTGTTCACGGTTTTTAAAAACTTTCGCCGGGCAGGCATATTAAAGAAAAGCTGCCGGACGGTGACCATGGTTCCTAAAGGAGCTCCGATCTGGGAAACCTTTTTTATTGTGCCGCCGTCAACCACAACTTCTGTTCCTGCCCGGGAGGTCTGGTCTCTGGTTACCAGACAGAATTTGGAAACAGCCGCGATGCTCGGCAGGGCCTCACCCCTGAACCCCAGCGTATGGATTGCAAACAGATCCTCGTCTTTGTAAATTTTGCTGGTTGCATAGCGTTCCGTGGCCAGCAGGGCATCATCACTGTTCATTCCGCTTCCGTTATCGGAGACCCGGATCAGAGAACGTCCCCCTTTTTCCACTTCTATAATGATTCTTTTGCTGTCAGCATCCAGTGCATTTTCCACAAGCTCCTTGACAACCGAAGCCGGGCGCTCGACAACTTCGCCCGCAGCGATCTTATTTGACAGGATCTCGGGAAGTATTTTTATTTTGGACATCATTCGTATTTATTTTGCCCTGAAAAGCCTGGTCCTTTGGGCCTCCGGCTCCGCTTCCAGCCCGTAGGTCTTACAGGCCGGAGGGTAGAGCCTACGCCTCGGAGAGCCAGGTCAGAGTTCTCCGGCTCTGCCTTGGAATTTTGTGTATAAAATCACAAATCCCAAGCACCCCGCCAAAAAACCGGCGGGCAGGCAAATTACAAATAAATCTCAAATTCCAAACTACAAATTACAAACCGGTTCAACGCGAAGCGCAGGCGCTTGCGCCACGTGAGCGATTGTTTTTTTGTTTGAGATTTTGAATTTCGGTCATTGTTATTTATTTGTTTTTTGGGATTTGTTATTTGGAATTTCAGTAATTCAACAAACTTTCAATAAATCCCATCCGGGGATAACCAAAGCCTGATCCTTTGGGCCAGGATCTTTTATTGTTACTTACTTTTCTGTCTCAAGCAGTTTGCGGAGTAAGAAATCCGCATCCATGGGCGACAGGTTGAATTTCAGGCATGCCTCTTCGATGAGTG
>CAZIIV010000476.1:0-1637 GCA_964539365.1 uncultured Desulfobacteraceae bacterium
TGAAAGGATCCAGCAGGAAAAAGCAGCTTCATCTAATCAGTAGAGTTGAACTTGTGACATCATCCAGCTGTTTTCAAATTATCTTAAAGTTATTTTTGTGCTGTCAGTCTATGTCTTGCCTTTATATCTTCCGCCGTCCTCCGCTTGCCCAGTTAAACCTATTTTTGCTGTTTAACCGGAGGCTTCCGTCTTCCATCGCCTGTCATCCGTCTTCTGATCTTCTTATCTTCTCAACTTCTGATCTTCTGCCTTTCCGTCCTCCGCTTGCCCAGTTAAATTTTTCGTAGAAAAGGAGCGAAGCGAATTTAACCGGGGTCCTCTGTCTTCTGTCCTTTTATCCGCCGATCTTTGTGGCGGGCTGTCTTCCGTCCTCCGTCTTCCGTCTTCCGTCCTCCGCCCCCCCGTCCTCCATCATAAGAAATATAGGATGTCCCCCATTATTTTTCAGCACAAAAAAATGTGTTGACATAAGGCATACATTTTTGTATTATAATATTATGAAAACGTTCAATTGGGACAATGAAAAAAACGAACGGTTAAGGATAGAACGAGCCGTATCTTTTGAAGAAGTCGTCTTTTGTATAGAAAATGGACAACTACTGGATGTAATAGAACATCCCAATAAAAAAAAATACAAGGGCCAGAGAATGTATGTGGTTGCTATAAACAACTATGCATATATTGTCCCATTTATTGACGGTGAAAACGAGAGGTTTTTAAAAACAATATTTCCTAGCAGAAAATACACAAAACTTTATTTGAATAAGGAGAAATAAAAATGATCACCTTGGACAAAGAAGAACAGGCATTATCTGAATCCATCGAAAAAGGAGAATGGAAATCAGTCCCGGACATAGAAGAAGAAATTAGAAAATCAAAAGAATATGCGAAAGCAACTTTTGCTAAAAACAAACGAATGAACATCCGGATTGCCCAAAAAGATCTAAATGCATTGAAAATCAGAGCATTGGAAGAAGGAATACCCTATCAGACACTGGTTTCAAGTATTATTCATAAGTACCTTTCCGGGAAATTGATTGAAAATAAACCAGAGGATTGAATAACTTTTCCAACGCTTGATAGGCTCCGGTCTCTGACTAACCTCCCATATAATTCAAATGTAACTTAACCTCATAGTTGCATAAACAACACGATGAGATTTGTGTAAAACCGCTTAAACCATTTAGCGTTGTGTTCATTTATTGCCAATATACTGAATTCAACGGCCAGTGATATCCAAAAAGGAATCTTTTTTCACCGTGTTGTTTACCCCATGGGAAAGCCCGCCAGTGGCGGACAAGCCCATGATGCCCCATCTCCTTTGTTGTCAGGGGTTCGCAGTAAATGGCTACGGCTGGTACCCTTGACGCCGCGGATCTGAGGCATCCACGCCATAGGCGGGCAAGCCTCGACTTTTGCAACGTTGAGGTTAAGATCGCTCATTTAAGCTTTCGCGCATCCTCACCTCAGAGCTTTTCCGCTTTGAGGACTTTAAAAAAATTGAAGAATTGCTTGGTTTAGATTTAAATGAAAATGCTATTGCTGATTTAAAGGAAGCACGCAAGGACAGAGAGTCTGGAAATATCAAAGTAATACTATAAATCAATGTCCAAAAAAATAAGACAACTCATCAAAGA
>CAZIIV010000477.1:0-1634 GCA_964539365.1 uncultured Desulfobacteraceae bacterium
ACACGTGCTCCTGTCATGTTTGAAGGCTGTCGTGCCTGGAAAAATGCGCCATATAGTTCACGCAGGGCGGTCCGCCGAGAATACAACAGCGCAATAAGGGAATGTATAGCAGAGCGGAGATGTTGTTTAAGATAAGTTGGACCGCTTCCGCCCATTGGATCATCTCCGAAGGTTTGATAAACCGGTTGTACTGATGTGTTCCTCTGGGTACCAGCCCGAGAAGGTATTCCGCTGCTACGATCGCCAGCAGGTATGACAGCAGGTTGCGGTTAAGGGTTGCAAAAAACACATGGCCGCCGGGCCTGACCAGCTCTTTGCAGGCTTTGATTATGGACCATGGCTTGGGGACGTGTTCGAGCAGTTCCATGCAGGTGACGATGTCATAGCACTGCGAATGGGATACGGCAAAGGCTTCGGCGCTGATTTGGCGATAATCGATTTTCAATCCTTTTTCAACCATATGATTTCTGGCGATATCGAGCGGGCCTTTGCCGGCATCGATTCCCGTGACATGGGCGCCGATCTCCGCCATAGCCTCCGTGAGAATTCCACCGCCGCAGCCGATGTCGAGCACCTGTTTGCCGGCAAGATTTTCCCGGGCGTTGATGTGTCGAACCCGGGTCTCATTGATGTCATGCAGGGCACGGAATTCTCCTTCACGGTCCCACCAGCAGGAAGATAGAGTCTCGAATTTGGAAATTTCACATTCGTCGATGTTTTTGTCGATTGTTACCATGGTCCATCTGCTCCCTGGTACCTGCGTCCATCTTGGAAGTGTCCAAAGAAAGTCGGCACAACTCATATCTTCAAAAGCATATCAGATCGACTGGCGGCATGTAAAATCCTTTTTGTTTTTCATATGGATACAAGATGTTCGTGCAAAGCGGCCGTAATGAATGCGAGACATGGTTCAGAACGTGCAAAAATTTTAACGGTTGAAGAAATCAGGGAATTTTCATGAAGTTGTATAAAATCCGAGATGTCTTTTAATTATTGCCGGAAATTTTCGGGGGTAACGTGAGGTGGATATGAAAGAAACATTTAGATTTCTGTTTGGTATCATTTTAGTTTTCAGCTTATTTGGCTTATTCGCCTGCTTTTCTTCGGAAGATGCTTCCAAACAAGAAAAATGGGATATCAAAAAGCAGAGCATCGAAAATAAAGCACTTGATTTTACTCTTGAAGACCTTAACGGCAACACGGTCAAATTAAGTTATTACACCGGTCAAGGGGTCCTTTTGGTTTTTGGTACAACCTGGTGTCCCTATTGCCGTAAAGAAATTCCTCAGTTAAAAGAATTATACACAAAGTACAAAGAAAAAGGATTTGAAATTCTAAATATAGATATCCAGGAAAGCAAAGAGAAAGTGTCTGCATATGCAAATGAACATAAACTTCCTTATAAAGTTCTTCTGGATACGGATGGTAGGGTTGCATCAATGTATGGGGTAAGAGGCGTACCCACCAAAATTATGATTAATAAAGACGGAACAATCCTTTGTGTTGCCTGTCGCTCAATTGATATTATGCTGGACCTGTTATTCAATGACCCGACCTAAACTTATGATAAAGGGTGAAAGGGTGGAAATCAAGACCGTTGGTAAACGCTGATGCCTTTCTATTGACAAACCGTG
>CAZIIV010000478.1:0-1619 GCA_964539365.1 uncultured Desulfobacteraceae bacterium
TATCAAAGTAATACTATAAATCAATGTCCAAAAAAATAAGACAACTCATCAAAGAGCTTGAACAAGCTGGGTTTATAAATCGAGGGGGTAAAGGAAGCCACCGGAATTTCATTCACCCAAAGGGCGTTGTGCTCACTATTTTCGGCAAGCTCGGAGATGATGTAAAAAATTATCAGGAAAAAGAAGTGGTTAAAAAAATTAAGGAGTCTCAAAAATGAAAGAACGAGACCGTTATTTAAAAATTGTTGAATGGTCAAATGAAGACCAATGCTATGTTGGCTCTGTGCCTGGCTGGATTGGCAAATGTTGCCATGGAGACGATGAAGAAAAAGTTTATCGTGAACTTTGCCAAATTGTTGACGAATGGATTGAAATATACAAGAAAGACGACATGCCGCTTCCTCCAGCAACAGCCAGTAAAAACTATTCTGGAAAGTTTCAACTACGCCTTGGCAGTGAGCTACATCAAGCCCTGGCGATACGCGCCATGCAAAAAGGTGACAGCTTGAATAATTTTTGCAAAAAATTACTTAAACAATCACTTTCAAAATCTGCGAATTTGCCTTGATGGTGCAAAAAAATTAAGCATAAAATCAGGACTGCCAAGTTGAACTTGTGACATCATCCAGCTGTTTTCAAATTATCTTAAAGTTATTTTTGTGCTGTCAGTCTATGTCTTGCCCCTATGTCTTCTTCCCAGCTTCATAACCTCCAAGCCTTCCCAGCTTCACAGCCTCATCGCTTCACAACTTACCAGCTTCTTCACCTTCCAGTCCTCCAGCTTTCAAACTTCGCAGTCTAATAGCATCCCAGATTTCTAACTCCCCGCCATAGTGAATGGTTACACTTCTTTTAACATTTTCCTAAGGAAAACGTTTATTGGGTTGACACTTACCTGCAATCGGATTAGAATACAAACGAATACAATGGAATAAAGGTGACAAAATGTCTAAGACTGTAACATTACGCTTAAAAGACGAAATCTATAAAATTTTCCTTGAAATGGCAAAAGCTGAAAACCGTTCTCTTTCCAACCTTATCGAAACCGCAGCATTAAACAAAATCCGGGAGCAGCAGTTTGTTGGTGATGAAGAAATGGCGGAGATCCTTTCCAATCAAGACCTATTGAGACGGATCAAGGAAGGGTCGAATGAAGCGCAAAGCCTAAAAGGACGCTTCGTTGAATAAATACCGAATTTTCGAAACGGAACGGTTTCAGAAAGATCTGCAACATATTGCCATGTCAGGTCAGGGTAAACTGAGTGAGAAACTTCAAGAATTCGTCTATCCTCAACTACGCAGCCATCCGCACTTTGGACCGAATATCAAAAAACTCAAGGGGTATAAGCCGGACACCTGGCGGTATCGAATTGGATCTTGGCGTTTTTTCTATGAAATTAATGAGCAAGAGCAAATCGTTTTTATGCTCGCCGCATCACACAGAAGTTCAGCATACTGAAAAGAATGCACCGAGCTTACCGATCGAGTTAGGTTTGAGGCCATCTAATTTATCCTCTTTTCTATTTTCTGATTTTATTCCCCTGACTTCTGTCCTTTTATCCGCCGATCTTTGTGGCGGGCCGGCTTTTTACCCGCCGTAAGTGTGGTGGGCTGACTTC
>CAZIIV010000479.1:0-1619 GCA_964539365.1 uncultured Desulfobacteraceae bacterium
TATTTTTTTCAGCCCCGGAAAATAAATCTTATGGAGGAATAAACATGAAAGAAAACTTTGAAAAAACGTATTCCATTGGCGATGCCAGCAGAATGACTGGTGTTAGCCAGCGTAAACTTCGATCTTGGGAAGGAAAATACATTCCGGAGCCGGAGCGCCTGGTATGCGGTGAAAGAGCATATCGCAGATACACCCAGGGGGAAATTGACCTGATACGGGGAATTAAAGATTATCAGGATCAAGGTTTCATATTATCCATTGCGGCGAAAAAAGCCAATGATGATCTGGCAAGAAAAGGAGGGTCGGAACAATGCGTAAAAAACAATCGAAAATGAAAAAAACGAAGTGTCCTTTCCTGGATGAAAATTGTTTGAAAGAAAATTGTGAACTTTACAATACAGTCCTGGACAGATGCGAGCTTTCGTTGCTGAATTACAACCTTTTTCAATTGATGAGCGTGATGAGAGAACAGATCGAGATTGAAATGAACAGATAAATTTATATTTGGCCCGCTTCTTTTTTGGGGCGGGTCACAAACAGTGTGGGTTAGGTAGAGGTCGCACCTCTGCTGAACGGGCCTCCTCGCTGCCCTCTCCCACACTGAAAAAATATAAAAGCGAGCGGATAATAAGAGAGGATATTATGGCACATTTAAGAGAAAAAAATGATTACTGGCGAACGCCAGAGTTTATTAGATTTACCAATACCCAAGAATATCGGGTGTTAAAGTTTCTAATGGCACACATAGTCAGAGATAAAGGACAAAACTCTGGAACAAATAGAATTTATAACGATTGGTATAAAAAAGGAATGCTGTGTGCATGGTTTAGCACATCTGAAATAGCAAGGTATTTTGAAAAGTTCTACAAAGACGGAAGTCCAAATAAAAGTTGGGTTTGTTATCAAATTACAAAACTCGAAAAAATGAAACTGCTCATTAGAAAACCGAAATACACAAAATTCGGCAAAATCAATATTTATCAGTTAGGTGATTATATCGGGACTCCTGGGCAAAAGGATTATCAAGAAACATTGTATTTCGATTTGTATTTTTCCGGATTAGCGGAAATTGCAAAACGTCAGCGTCATGAAGAAAGAATGCGTGAGCACAGTAATGATGTCAGTGATGAATTTAAGAAAGATTTGGAAGCTACCATCATCAGGCTTGATGAAATGAGAAAAGCCCGTGCCAGTTAAGCGATTGCGGGTAAGGGTGTTTGTGAGATACACTGGGGGTGTCTGTGAGAGACACTACCGGTGTCCCTGTAAAACACCATATAATAGCAATACAAGAAGAAAACAATACAGGCATCAAGATTTTTTTCTTAAAGAAATCTTGATGCTCAAATCCTTTCTTAAAAATTCAAAATCCTGGCTGGCACAGGATAGGATTACCTCAAAGCTTAAATCCATATTCTTCTGTTAATGGTAAGATTTTAATTTGTTCTGTAAATGTGGCTTTAACAGAGGTTATGATTTCTGGGTTGAATTTAAATCAACCTGCTAATGTCGCTTTATCAAGGTTAATGGTTCGCAAATCCGGCTGGAACAGTTCCTTTGATTCTGGCAGGATTTTAAGATTTCAGGTTCTCCTAAACAAGTCGATTTTATCCCCGAAT
>CAZIIV010000480.1:0-1617 GCA_964539365.1 uncultured Desulfobacteraceae bacterium
TATAGTTCCTGCGCTTCGGTTGTGCGCTTTAACGACGTGGGGACAGCCTGGAAATTTTTCATTGGGAAACAACTCATTGGTACAAGTTGTACATCTTTCATGTTATTCCCTCCACGTTTTCTTTCCGACGACAAGGTGTGCTTATTTGAAGCAATTTTGGACCTGCTTGCTTCTCGTTTTAAGCGTATTAATGTGGTAAGAAACGCTTTATACCAAGTAGCACCGTTCACGACGCGACCCGCGGACTATACCGGCGACCTCAAACTAGATAACGCCGCTACTCTGTAACAAACTCCTGAACCTCACCGGCCAGTTCTTCCGTACTATCGCTCATCAGCTGCGCTTGTTCTTGAAGCTTGTTCATCGCCGTGAGAATCTCCTCGTTCCCAGTGGCAATCTCCGAAATCGCGGCACGAGTGGTCTGGGCGAGGTCGTTCGCCGAGCCCATCGCGTTGACGGTCTGATCCGCCCCTTGCATCATCTCTCGCACCGCTTCAGCAACGTGGCTAGCCACCTGGGAGAGCGCCACCATCGCCTTAAGTACTTCGTCGCTACCGGCAGATAGTTCGGTTGTACTACTATTGATCTCACCGAACGCCTCGGCGGTCTTCTCGATCTCCGCGAGAATCTCCGTCAGCTTAGACGCAAGACTGCTCGTCGTCGTGTTCGCGACGCCGATCTTCTCGACGATCTGTTGCACGCTGCTACCGATGGTCCGAGAACTCTCTGCGGAGTTCTCCGCCAGCTTGCGAATCTCCTCGGCAACCACGGCAAACCCTTTTCCAGCTTCTCCGGCGTGAGCAGCTTCGATCGCGGCGTTCATTGCGAGGAGATTCGTCTGTGACGAAATTCCGGCGATGACGTTTGTCATCTCCGTAATTGAATCCACCATCGTGTTGACGTCCCCAATCGCAGTGGAAGTCTGATCGAGCGCCGATGAGGCGTCACGAGCGGAATCAACGAGCTCGGAAGCGATCCGCCGTCGCTCCTGGGTGATCGACGCGACGCTCTTCAAAGAGGCTAGCATCTCTTCCACCGATGCGGTCGACTCGGTCACGGCGGCGGACTGCTGCTCGCTTTGCTCCGACAATAGCGAGATATTGCGCTGGATTTGTTCGGTTGAGGCCGACGCGGTCGATACCTCGCCGTTTAGTCGCTCCATCACCGATTCGATCGAGCGGATATTCGCGGTAATCTCGTTGACCGCGGCAGAGGCTTCTTCAGTCGACGCCGACAGCTCAGTCTGAACCGTCTGGTTCGTTGCGACCGCGCCTTTTACCCTTTTCACCATCGCGGCAAGGTTTTCGAGAAACGCGTTGAAGCCGGTACCGATCCTCCCAATCTCGTCGTTGCGTTTGACATCGAGACGTCGCGTAAGATCGCCCCGTCCTTCCGCTATACCCGCCAGCTCTACGCCTACGTCACCCAATGGACGCGCAATAAGCAACCGAGTCGCGATCGCGAGGGCGGTGGCCAACGCACCGACGAGGATGATCGTGAGAATTATCGTGTTCCGGAGCGAATTGCGAGCGTCTTGAAGAACACGATCCATACTCTCGCGATAGAAGACCGTCCAACTCGCGGCGAACGCCGGATCGGCGACACCTAGACGGTCGA
>CAZIIV010000481.1:0-1606 GCA_964539365.1 uncultured Desulfobacteraceae bacterium
CCACATGGCATTCAAAGAATTCTCTGTTTTTATATGTGCCTGCCGGTACCAGGCCCATGCCGGCAAAATTTAAGGTTTGGGGCAGGATGGGCACGCGGTTCGCCTGAATCCGGATTCCTGCCCCGGAATCCAAGACCATCTCGGCAAGGTGGCCCAAAAACCCGAACCCGGTAATATCGGTGCATGCATGCACGGGATAATTTTCCATGACTTCCGCCGCATCCCTGTTGAGTGCGGCCATTAAACGGGTGACGGTGTCTGTAATTTCTTTTGAGGCCAGTCCGCCCTTGATGGCCGTGTTGATAATGCCGGTGCCCAGGGGTTTGGTGAGGATCAGGCGATCCCCAACCCGGAGATTTTTCTTGGCAAGCACTCGATCGGGGTGGATAAATCCCATAACGGATAACCCATATTTCAATTCTTTATCTTCCACGCTGTGTCCGCCCACCAGGACCACACCGGCCTCTCTCATTTTGTCCAGGCCCCCCTGGATGATGTGCCGGAGTACGGACAGGTCCATGTCTTTGAGCGGGAAGGCCACCAGGTTCATGGCGGTTTTGGGCACCCCGCCCATGGCATAGACATCACTTAATGCGTTGGCCGCCGCAATTTGTCCGAACCAGTAAGGATCATCCACAATGGGAGTGAAGAAATCCACGGTTTGAATAATGGCAAGATCGTCCGACACCTTGTAGACGCCGGCATCATCCGCCGTTTCCAACCCCACGATCACGTTGGAATCCGTGGGAATTTCAAGTCCGCACAGCGCCCTGTCCAGGTCCCCCGGAGGCAGTTTCGACGCTCACCCGGATCCTGCCACGGTTTCCGTGAGACGAAGCGGTTTTGCTTTTGGATCTGTCATCAGTATAATTCCCCCTGATTTAAATAATGATGAACTCGTAAAAAGTCCGATTTAGACGGTTTCGTAACAAGTTCAAATTCAAGGCGTGCAAATTTTGTAATCATGAGGCGTACTTTTCGTACGTTGAATGATTGCGAAATGCAGCACAACGCAGAAGTTGGACTTTTTACGAAACCGTCAAATGCTGATGACCTTGTCCGCCACTTGCATGGCGGTAACGATATCGAGCATATTCGTGGTCTCGCCCACCTGTTTTTGATCGAGAAGGTCAAAATGGGTCAGGCAGGTGCCGCAGACCAGGATGTGAAGTCCTTGATTTTCATATTCTTTTAAAACCGGCAATACTTCGGACCCCTCAATGGTGAGTTTAACGCCGTTGTTCACAAAAACCAGCCGCCACAGCTCGGGTCCCATTTCTTTGAGGGTCCTGATATAGCTGATCATGAGTTTTAACCCCAGCGCGTCATCCCCATACCCCATGCGATCCGTGGCCAGCATGACCATGATTTTCTTTGTATCGGGTTTTATGCTCTCCCGGGTCGAATCTTTGGAAGAAATACCGGCCTCACGATGTCCGATAACATGAAAATCGTTTCCGTGTTTTTGTACATCGATGTCATAGTGTTGGGACTGTAAAAACCGGCAGACATTTTGTTTGGACGCCTCGTTATCGACGATGACTTTGAGTGTCCCCGGGTTCCCTTCATCAACGGCCGCTTTTGTCTGAAGCACCGGCGCCGGACA
>CAZIIV010000482.1:0-1598 GCA_964539365.1 uncultured Desulfobacteraceae bacterium
TTCAAACCTTAACAAAGGATGAGGCCATTGATACATGTTGAAGTTTCATACAAGGAGTAAGAAACGAATTAGCTGACACCTGACACCTGACACCAAAAAGTCTTGGATAGCAATTAACAAACTGGTAATGCACCCTCAATCGTTCTTTCTTAAAAGGTCTCAATACATGCTCAGGATCCAACAAGCTCATCTATTATACGGCACAGTATCTCCATGTGTTAGTCCGTAAACTTTTGATGGACATGCATCTGCACAATCAACGCCTCCCTGACACTTTTCATAGTAGGCGGCCATAACCTTATCTTTAAATGCCTCTCTACATTTTAAGCCTTGTTTGATCATCTCAATAAAGCGGTCATTGTCCCAGTTGGCATTGGTGATGGTGGTAAAAAGCGCCTGTGCAGCAAATAACCCGTTTTCCTTATTTGATATACCGAGTTCTTTCGCCTTTTCACCATAAATAGCAATGCCTCTTAGTACATAGATCAACAGATCCTGCAGATTTGCCGTATCTTCGGGTTTTCCGCAAACCCCCTTGACGGTACAGCCTTCATTTTTGGCTGTTTCCTGACACTGAAAACAAAACATAAGTTACCTCCTTTTATGGTTTTCCATCTGAAAATTTCTGATTTTAATTGGAAGATATCAGACAAAGAATGGAAATACCTTGATTTAAGTCAAAAATAACAAAAAAATTTTGTTCCGAGTGAAATCTTGAATCCGCCCAGAAAGAATTTTGACTCCGCCTCAAATGATTCGAGGCGGAGCTTCTTATCATTGAAAAGCAATTTATTGGCCTGCGGGGAATACTTCTTTGGGTTTGGAGGTATTTCCGGTGGCATTGGGATAATCTGTTGCCTGATATGCTTTTTTATTATGCGTGATCAAATCCCGGGCCTCTTCCATATAATTTCCATTGTATTGGCATGCTTACTTAAACTGTATTGCCTGGCTTCATCGGGATGACACCGAGAGCAATCTTTGGGCATACTGCGCTCAATTCTATATAAAAAAAAGAAACAGTCGAGTTTGGTGCAAAATGATGCTTGAAAAAGGTATCGCAGTTACTATCGGCCCGGTTGGAGAGCCTTATGTTCAAGCTTTTCCTATACCGGAAGTTTTTTTCGGATTACTCATCAATGGCTATTTAACTCTGTCAGAATGTTACCAGATCAGTCTACCATACCTGTCTTGGAAAATGGTTTTGATAGGAGATCCTCTTTATAGACCTTTTAAAAATTTGAGAGGTAAAAACTAAAAACTCGTGATTTCGTTCATCCCGGTCTTTAAGGTTAATTGCCGACAGCTGCAATAAAACGCACGGTTTTTTCCATCAAAATATTCTGTGTCGCATAACGATATCTGCACAGGGAGCAAATTGCAAATCAGTAAGGCAAATTACCCCAATTAGCCCTGTTTCAGATCGTGGGATATCTCCAAGAAATCACACAGTTTTAGATTCCCAAATTCTTTCAGTTAGCCACGATATACCACCCTACTTTGACAGATCCATCCAAAGTGCCAGGGGGCAACGAAAGTCATCTTTTGGAGGCCCGAAAAAACATTCCTAGAAAGTCAATGCCTGATATTCGTTTAAT
>CAZIIV010000483.1:0-1596 GCA_964539365.1 uncultured Desulfobacteraceae bacterium
TGCCTTCTTTGTCCTTAACCCTGAACGTTGAACCCTGAACCTGTGAACGGTTACATCTGTTTAAACACCCCCTGAAACCTGACACCTGAAACCTGAAAGCTCACATCTTTTCCAGCTTAAAATCATCCAGCCATAAGATACCGGCAATCTTGTTGTCAAACCGGCGGCTGGGCTGCCGGCACAGGCGAACCACTACGGCATGGCAGCCTTGGGGAACGGTAAATTCCATATCCTGTTCCTGCCAGGGGTGAGTGCCGAGCATCATGGGGCCCTTGAAATAAACCCCTTTGCAATCGTACCCGTAAATATCCACAAACGGCCCCTGGTCTGTTGTAATATTTTGACTGCGCCACCCATACGTCAACCGGTAAGGCGTGAGCGGATCCACGGGCACGATCTGGTACAGGTGGCCAAATGAAATATTTTCCGATCCCTCAAACTTGATTTTCAGGCTGCGGGTTCCGGAAAAAGCCTCGGACAAGGTGCGCCGTATCGTCCATTTTCCCTTGTTATTTGCGGTATACCGCCAGTCAAATCCGCGCCCTGTGATTTCCTCCTCGAACCCGGGGTTGGTCAGCTCTTGAATGCCGGTGTTCGATCCCCGGATCTTTGCTGCCAAGGGGACCTGTTTGTTGCTGATAAGAAAGTGTATATATTTCAAACGGATATCTTCATTCTGAATTCCAGATGACATAATCTTGTTCCAGGCAATTCGGGCATCATTCACCCGATTCCATTGCATGAGCCATTCAAGAAATGCAATTAAATTGGGCGGATCCACCACGTTAACCGCACGCATTACGCTACCGGCCAGGTGCGTGTCCAGCAGTTGAAACGCATCGTGCACCTTTATGCGGTGCCGGATCAAAAAATTGATGTTATCCAGAACTATGTTTTCCATCCCCAATTCGTGTGCCAAAAGAATCTGATCCCATTTCCAGCGGTAAACATTCTTAGTCAAACCGTCCGAAAACTGCAATATGCGTCGAGCCGTGTCCGTATCCCCCAGAACCGTTTCAGCCTGTGCCAGCTTCAGCCATGCCCACATATGGAAAACGTCCTGCAATACGGCCTGTCGAAATAACCGGGCGGCCCTATCGGAATCGTTTTCAAACCAGGCATTGCACCCCAAATCATAAAGGGCCCGGGGAAAGTGCTTGAACTTTTTGATTTCTTTTACTTCATAGGTGTAATTTTCATAATATATTGTCCGGTACCGCCAGTTATGGACCACAAGCCAAACCGACAACACCGCCAGAACCAGCGTAATCAGACTCTTTATGATTGAATTTTTAAATCTATATGTCATGGTAATTAGAAGGTCAGAAGGTCAGAAGATTAGAAGGTTAGTAACAAAATTTTGATGCATTAAATTCCATTGAATTTAACATTGCAATAATCTGCTCATATTCGTTATCAAGACTATCAAAAACATCCTTTTCTATTGAAATATTTTCATTGCCGCCTCAAAAGCGCGTCTATACACTTCAAGATCACGAAAGTGCTTTATATCGCTTTTCTTTTTCACACTCTTACCTTCTTACCTTCTCACCCTCTCACCTTCTTCCCTTTTTATCCGCCGTTAGTGTGGCGGAC
>CAZIIV010000484.1:0-1582 GCA_964539365.1 uncultured Desulfobacteraceae bacterium
CCATCCAATAGCACGAAATTGCTCCGGGTCATCCGAACGACAGTCAACGTAATGACACCATTCACCTCCCTTAAACATATAAGGCTAAAAAAGCTTGACATAAAATTGAAAGCATAATAATTATGGAAACAATAATTCCAAAAAGGAAGCAAAAATGGAGATATTAAATCGTTTTTTCCGGGATAGCCATCAGAGCTATTTTCTCTTTGGTCCCCGAGGAACCGGCAAATCAACTTGGGTTAAACAACATTTAAAGTCCGCTCTATATATTGATCTTTTGGCACCGGAATTTTTCCGCTCATATTCAGCCAAACCGGAGAGACTGCGAAATATCGCTGAAGCGCAAAATTCCGTTAGCACAATTGTCATTGATGAAATTCAAAAAGTACCCCAGCTTTTAGATGTCATACACCAAATGATGGAGCAGCATCCGGAATGGCGTTTTGTTTTGACAGGGTCCAGTGCAAGAAAGCTGAAACGATCGGGAGTTGATTTACTTGCCGGCCGTGCTGTATTGAAATCAATGCACCCTTTTATGGCCGCAGAGCTGGAAGACAAATTCTTCATGGATGAAGCTTTGACCATCGGAATGGTTCCTTTGATAATAAATTCAGGACGTCCTGATGAAACGCTAAATGCGTATACCGCCCTTTACATAAGAGAAGAAGTCCAGATGGAAGGGCTTGTCCGAAACATAGGCGCATTTAACAGGTTTTTGGAATCCGCCAGTTTTTCCCATGGGGCTGTTCTGAATATTTCGGATGTGGCTCGAGATTGCCAGATAGGCCGTAAAACCGTGGAAGGGTATTTTTCAATTCTTGAAGATTTGCTTTTAGCATTTCGTATACCGGTATTTAGAAAACGAGCCAAGCGAAATCTAACGTTCCATCCTAAATTCTATTATTTCGATGCCGGCATTTTCAGATCCATCCGTCCTTCCGGCCCGCTGGATTCACCCCGGGAAATCGATGGTGCGGCCCTGGAAGGGCTTATTGCCCAACATCTTCGGGCCTGGATTTCTTATAGCGGGGATTTATGTAATTTATATTTTTGGCGAACCAAGTCAGGGAATGAAGTAGACTTTGTCATATACGGAAAAAACACCTTTTACGCAATAGGGGTTAAAAGTGCGGCAAAAATACATCCTAAATCAGTAAATGGATTAATCGCCTTTAAAGAAGATTATCCTGAAGCGCAAACCTGCCTTTTATATAGAGGAACAGAGCGTATCAAAATCAAAAATGTTTTATGCATGCCTTGTGAAGAATTCTTATTGAACCTCTATCCTAAAAGACCGATTCGATTGTAACAACAGAAAAAACTCTTTTGACGGGTATGCCTTTGCAAAACGACTGTCCTCCGTCCTCTGTCCTCCGCTTGCCCAGTTAAATTTTTACCCAGTTAAACCTATTTTTGCTGTTTAACCGGGGTTTCGTAGAAAAGGAGCGAAGTTTAACCCGCCTGTCCTGTTAAATTTATCTGTTCCATTTAACTGGGATGAAACCTATGTATCTTTTTTGTTTAACTGGGTCGAATTTAACCGGGGTCCTCTGTCCTCTGTCTTCCGTCTTCCGTCCTCTGT
>CAZIIV010000485.1:0-1576 GCA_964539365.1 uncultured Desulfobacteraceae bacterium
AGCTAAGAAAAGATACAACCTTATAATACTCGATTATATTGTAACATCAAACCACACACACCTATTGGTTTATGATAATGGCAGCGCCGATGTTATACCCAAGTCTGTCCAATTATTAGCCGGTAGAATTGGACAAGAGTATAATACCAGAAAAAAGAGGAAAGGAGCTTTCTGGCAGGATCGTTATCACGCACGCTTGCCGAAGGGACACAAAGAGTCTGGCTTTTTGCAGCCCCAGGCAAGGCAGAATTCTATATCAAGAACGGTTTCGATATTCGCCCCGAGGATGCACCCGGAATGCAAATGAAAAAAACTGATAAATCATATTATCTTCTACCGCAAGATCAGGACATCTTATGAATGAACTTGATGATGTTAAAATCCGAAATGGAAAGTCTGTTGACTATGAGAATATCATATCCGTAATGCCTGAGTGGTGGGGCGGGCGCGATTTATCATCCTCGGTATTAAAGGTCTTTTTCATCCATTTCAAAAACACTACATTTATTGCTGAAATCGGTGGACAGATGGTCGGTTTTTTAATTGGTTTCATGTCACAATCTGAGGAAAATGCTGGATATATCCATTTCGCTGGAGTTCATCCTCAATTTAGAAAAGGCGGTATTGGGCGATTGCTATATGAAGAATTTTATTCTGCATGCAAGGCAAATAACAGATCAATTGTCAAATCATGCACCTCTCCCGTTAATAAGCTATCGATAAAGTTCCATAAAAAAATGGGCTTTGAGATCGAACAAGGCAACGGAATTGTTGACGATGTATCTGTCACTTTAGATTATCTTGGAAAGGGTAATCCCAAGGTGCTTTTCAAGAAAATACTGACTTAAAGATAACATTTGCGCGCACAGGACGGCGAGGAGCATGCCGCCCGTGACGTATACGTTCGCTGTAAATACTTACTTGACAAAACGTAACCCTATGCGTTACATTATGATATATGATAAAATCATTCAAACATAAAGGCTTGGAAGATTTTTTTTATACAGGCAGCAAAAAAAGGATATTACCAAATCATGCAAATAGACTTGAAAGAATTTTGGATAGATTGAACGCAGCAACAGAAATAAAAGATATGAATTATCCGGGTTCCTTTCTCCATCAGCTGACTGGAGATAAGAAAGGACTCTATTCTGTTAAAGTTTCAGGTAATTGGCGTGTTTTCTTCAAATTTGAAGATGGTGATGCCTATATTGTGAATTATAATGATTATCATTGAGAGGTGTAACTGTGAGAAAAATGATTAGACAACCAACGCATCCAGGTAATATTTTAAAGGAAGATTATTTAGTACCTCTTTCTATTAAAATAAAGGATATGGCTGAAATTCTTGGTATTTCAAGAAAAACTCTTTCCAAAATTATTAATGAAAGAGGTTCTATTACGCCCGATATGGCTTTACGTTTATCTCGTGCTTTTGATACTTCTCCATCTTTTTGGCTAAATCTACAAAAAAATTTTGATTTGTGGATAGCAGAACAAACCTCAAATGAATGGCAGAAAGTAAAACCTTTCCCAAAACATATTTTGCATCCAAATTCGACTGTAATCAGCGAAC
>CAZIIV010000486.1:0-1571 GCA_964539365.1 uncultured Desulfobacteraceae bacterium
GACACTCCCTAAGAAAGGACGAATAACGGCATTTACAGGGACAGGAAAAAATCTTTTAATCTTTTTTACAGCGATTCAGTGAATAAAAATTGATTTCTTTAACGTTTTGATATTCAGAAAGGAATGGAATTTGGAAAAAAATATTTTTCGCGCTATCTTTATAGAAAATACCATGGCCACTGGCCATGGCCAGTGTTTCTCCATAAAGTTTTGTTTTTGTATAAAAGCCTGTTTGCTAACATATTGATTGACAGGCTTTTATTTGTTTATAAATCTTCTACTAAGATAGATATTATTTCTCGGAAAAGCAAATTTAAATTGCTGAATTACAATTAAATAAGAGTCTTTTTTTAAGACTTATCAGAGCTTTTAGGAGAAACAAGTATTCGAAAGTCCGGGTAAAACTGTTATGTACCAGATGCACAGGACTTTAAGTCATTTCTTTCCTGGGTTAACCGAAGATTTAAGTAGGCTGCCCGACTCACGTAAACGAAAACAGTATCAGACAACGGAGTTATGTATGGCCGGTATCTCTTTGTTCTTATTGAAACAGGGAAGCCGAAATGCATATAACAATGACAGGAAGGAGCAACAGTTTTTAGATAACTATCAAAAGTTGTTTAACATGAGTCTACCGCATCTGGATACAGCAGATGCTTATTTCCGTGTCCTGCCCGATAATGCACTTGAGCAGGAAAAGGCCGGAATGATTTCGCGCCTGATCAGGAACAAAGTAATTGAATCCGGGAAATTCCGTGGTTATTATGTTGTTGCGATTGATGGCACCGGGGTAGTGACCTTTGATAATAAGCACTGCGAGAGTTGTTTATCGAAGACATCCAAAAATGGTGTTACCACTTATCATCATAATGTTTTGGAGGCAAAACTGTTAACCCCGTCGGGTTTGAGTTTATCCATAGCTACCGAGTGGATATCAAATGAGGGCAAGGATGAATACCAAAAACAAGATTGTGAACGGGAAGCATTTAAACGTCTGGCCAAAAAGCTCAAGAAACTATATCCTCGCCTTCCAATACTGATTACAGTTGACGGGCTCTACCCGTGGGATGGTTTTTTTACTATCTGTCAGCAAAACAGATGGAAGTATATCGTGGTGTTGAAGGACGGGAACCTGACATCACTACAGGAGGACATATGCTTTGAGAAAACGATCACTCCAAAACAAATTACCGAAGTCAAAAGAGCTGACAAGTTTAAGATGACAACTCTTAAGTATCATTGGTTAAATGGGTTGCCTTACCGAAAACACCTGCTAAACTATGTGGAGTGTATTGAAACCAGCATAAATGTAAAATCAAAAGAAACCACAACACACCGGTTTGTTCATCTTACTAATTTAGAAGTGGATGGCACGAACTGTGATGGAATTAGTTTTACCGGTCGATTACGACAAAAAATTGAAAACGAAGGTTTTAACTCGCAGAAGAAACAGGGATACGCCCTGGAACACAAATTTTCAAGGGTAAGTTTTCAGGCTATGAAGAATTACTACCAATGTCTTCAGATAGCTCATATTATTAACCAGCTAACCGAGGCAAGTCAGACCATAA
>CAZIIV010000487.1:0-1570 GCA_964539365.1 uncultured Desulfobacteraceae bacterium
CATTATTTGCGTGAATTCAAGCATTTTTTGAGATAGTTAATGTCCATCCATCACTTCAAGACGGGCGGAGATTTCGCCGACATGGTCATGGTTATGCAGGCCGTAAATCCCACCGAGGTGATCTTCCGCCCTCTTGACCTTCGCTGAATTACCCAAAACAGCCTTGAGCTGAAACGGGTAAAGGTTTGTGTTCGTCTATTTCTGATCTCCGACCTTTGATCTCTGACCTCTGATTTCCGACCTCCCACCGGCCGCAGCCCTTGCCTCTACCCTCAAGGGAACGAAGTTCCCGATCCTCTCTCCGAGCTGTAAGCTCATACGAGCTGGAAGCAAACCTCAGACGGCCAGAGGCTGTCTTCCCTCATCCATCGTCCATCGTCCTTCATCTTGTTTCCTGCCTCAAACCTCCAACAGCGCAGCCCGCCCTTCCCATCTGTTTTCTATTGGCGAAGTCTCCCCTGTCGTTGCAAAAGTTCAGGATGCCGTAAGTCCAAGGCGTCCAAGCGTGACGCTGTAGTAAACTACTGCGAACCCTTGGCAACAAAGGAATTATGGTATCATGGGCTTTCCCGACCTGTTGGGTCGTAGCTGAAAGCGAAGCCCAAAGGGTTAAAAATATGCCCTGCGAAACGTTTTTTTCTGGAATTCACGCTGGGTTTATTCCAAAAGCTTCTGTTTAACATGCGTAACATATAGAAATGTTATAATAAAATATATTTTTGGTATATTTTTTATGCAACTACAGGGTCTCCTTTCCAGACAAACTGGTTCTCTTGTATTGACAAATGCTGCTAAAAAAGTAATACTATAAGTAATATTTTAGGAGGTGTTTATCATGCCACGTGTCACTCAAAAAGGCCAGGTTACCATTCCCCGTGATATCCGTTTACTTTTGGGCATAAAAACTGGGGATGAAGTTGTTTTCGAGCTGGATAAAGGCAAAGCTGTTCTTAAAAAAAAGGGCATTTCAACTCATAACTTTAAAAAATATGTAGGCTTTCTTTCCCATCTTAAGGGGAAAAAAACGGACAATGTCGTCGGTGAATTGCGGGGAGCCCATTATGATCATAGCCGTTGATACTAATATCCTCTTGGACATCTTGATTCCAAACGAAGCACACGCACAAGCTTCTTTAAACTGTCTGATGAGTGTAAATTCTGATGATGAGCTCATTATTTGTGAAGTGGTTTTTGCTGAATTGGGCTCACAGTTTCTGTCTTTCCAGGACCTCAACACTTTCCTGCTCGATACGGGAATCAGACTGGTTTCCTCAAATGAGGCGTCGCTTTATGAAGCGAGCGCTGCCTGGAAAAAATATTCTGATAGAATAAAGAAAACGGTAATCTGCCCCGCTTGTGGTCATATTCAACAGATGATCTGCCCGTCCTGTAAAGAAAATATTCCATATCGCCAGCACATATTGGCGGATTTTCTCATTGGCGCTCATGCAAAAACGCAAGCGGATCGGCTTTTAACAAGAGACAGGGGCTTTTACCGTTCATACTTTCGCGCTCTAAATATCGTGCCCCCATAGTCCATAGATCCGCCTGCCTCAAACCTCCACCGGCG
>CAZIIV010000488.1:0-1546 GCA_964539365.1 uncultured Desulfobacteraceae bacterium
GCTCGTATGCAATTATGTGAGCACGGCAATCTCTGTCGCGACCACGGCGAGGAATCAGTACGTTCCCCGTGGTCGCAACCGTCTGCTACGGCGCGCCACAGAATAGTTACAGGCCATCGACCATCGTGATCTCTTCGCTTCCGGATTGCTTGTGATTTCAGAGGAGTCTAACACCCTGGAAGCCATGGCCAAGCAGGCGGCGTACGTTGCCGACCAGGCACCTACCGCGTAATGCGCCTAACCGTCGCTTGACAAGAAAACATAACAACCTACTATTAACTGGCGTTCTGCGGAGCGCCGTCCTCCCGACCGCGGTAGCACTCGGATCGGGGGAGCGGAGATACCGCGTTACTTAATCGGTGGCCCCGGGACAATCTGTTGCGTTGCGATCAAGATTCCCTCGGGTGTGTCTCGGTAGGTGAAGGAATTGTAGAGCGTTACTTCTCCCGGTACTGTCACCGTGTACGTTCGTTCCGCACCTTCCTCTGTCGGTTCCGACGCGCGTCCTACTTCGAAAATCGACCAGTCGCCGTCAGCCATACCGGCTTCCTGACCCTGTCGGATAGCGATCTTGCCCTCAGTTGGCGGTGATCCGGGGAATAGCGAGACAGCGTCATCGTGATAGGCGCTCATCATCAGATCGATATCTTCCCCAACCATTCCCGAGCTCCAACGCTCCATTACCCGATCAATCTCTTGTTCCCGGTTTCCATTTTCGACCGATACTGAATGACAACAGCTAAGGGCAAATACAACCAACAGCGTAAACGCAAAAATTGTTATCTGTCTCATAACCAAGTATATATCACCCTACCTGAAAATAGCCAGGAACTTCAACGACCATAACTCCGTAAAGCGCTCACGGAGCGCCTTCCGGAATGCGGGCAGTCCCAGGAGTCGGGCTGCTTCCGCACGGTTGCCTTCTGCTCGTCGGAGCGCCTCCTGATAGTATTCGCGTTTCATCGTTTCCGTACGTTCCCCGTGGTCGCGACAAGCAACAAATTGCACTTTCAAGCCGGTATCAACATTTGTTTGTTTAGCATTGGATATTTCTCATGACACGGTATGTTCTTGTCTATTTCGTATTGTTTGTCGGGTTGATGGGTTGCCGAACAGTCCCAGAAACAACTGAATCTCTTTCTGTCGCGACAGAAGAGCTGCTGTCCAACATTCCGAATGACGAGTATCCGAGTATTGCCGTAGTTCCATTTATCAACACGGAGACCGGTGAAACCGATTCCCTTGGAGCTTATATCGCGGGAGATGTTGTATTTATCCTGTCGAATCGGTTTAATGACCGTGTCCAAGTCGTTGAGCGAGAACGGATGATAATACTCTTGTCCGAATTGGAAATCAGCTTACTTTCTGGCCTCGTGTCTGACGATGACGCAAAGCGGATCGGCGAAATGGCTGGGGCCGACTACATATTGATCGGTGAGACCCTCCCGTTGGAGGAAATGCTACAGCTGAACCTACGCATCGTGAACGTCGAGAGGGGGACCGTCCGGGGTGCAGCAAAAGCGATTGTTCCGTTTACCGACGAATA
>CAZIIV010000489.1:0-1545 GCA_964539365.1 uncultured Desulfobacteraceae bacterium
GGCAACATAGTGTCTGAATTGCAAAAGAGGGAAAACAATTCTTGACACCAGACCTGATTAAAGGCATATACTAGTAAAGAATCCTGGCCCAAAGGGTCAGGCTTTAGTTAACCCGAGAGGGGATTTGCTTTGTTGAATGTTCATTGACTTACTGAAATCGCAAATATCAAATCCCAAATATTTTACCCTGTTAAATAATGCTTTGCATTAAATCTTCGATTTATTTAACTGGGCAGGCAAATCCCAATGACCGAAATTCTAATATCCAAACAATGGCTCGTTCTGAAAGTTTTTGGTTATTGGATATTGGTAAGATAGTGAACAATCTTTTAGCATATTTCAGTCGTTTGTGTTGCAGGTTTATCTTGATCAGGAGGTTTTAACCATGAAACTTAAAGAAATAATCTTTCTTGTTGAAGAAGACCCGGGGGGCGGATATACCGCACAGTCACTTGGGGAATCTATTTTTACAGAAGGGGAAACATTAGAGGAACTAAAAGATAACGTTAAAGATGCCATGAAGTGTCATTTTGATAAAGAAGAAACACCTTATTTTGTGCGGTTACACATAGTGCGAGAGGAAAGATTCGCCTATGCCTAAAATTCCAAGAGATATTTCGGGCAGAGAATTATCACAATTGTTAGGCAAATACGAGTATACAACCAAAAGGGAAACTGGCAGCCATATAAGGCTTGTGAGACGAAAGGCACAGAACATAAAATTACAATACCTGATCATACCCCTATCAAAATCGGGACTCTTAATAATATCCTAAACGACTTGGCAGACTACCTAAAGATTAATAAAAAAAATCTCATAGATGAATTGTTTGGAAAATAAAACAATTTCTGCACGAACACCCCCCATCAGAGATCTGTGACGGAATTAAAGAAAGGACTTCATCAATAGAAACATCCGGTATCCAGCATAAAGTTATGCACGCCGTGCACGAACGTCCCCATTTTTGACCCAAAAGATGCCCAAAAAGGTGTTTCAGATGACTGGCGCTTTGGAATTAGGCTAAACCGATTTTTTAGATTATTGACAATGCATTGTGCATGTTTTAAGATAATTCAGATATTTATTAATACCTATGGTCAACCTATGGAGGTGATAGGCTTATGGGACGGGTGATAGACACAAATACCGAGCATAAAATAATTGAGAGGTTAAAAAAACTACCTTCCCGACAGCTTGACGAAGTCATTCAATTCATTGATTTTATTGTGGAACGGCGCAATAAGAAAACGACTGTTTGTAAAGCCGACGATGTTAGACGTTCGATCTTGAATTTGCGTGGACGAGGTAAAGGCGAGCATTTGGTAGAGAGGCTTCTTCGATCGCGACGGGAAGATAGAAAAATCGATGAGCGAAAATGAGACCATCTATGTTTTTGATACTTCGGCTTGGCTCGCTTTGATAGAGGACGAACCAGGGGCTGAGATAGTTCAGAATCTGCTGGAAAGAACTGTGTCTGACCATGTTAAAATCCTTGTTTCTTTCATGAGCTTCATGGAGGTATTTTATATTACTTTGCAGGAACG
>CAZIIV010000490.1:0-1538 GCA_964539365.1 uncultured Desulfobacteraceae bacterium
GACAGAAAACGGTATTTTGTGACTTTTTTACGAAACCGTCTAAATCAGACTTTTTACGAATTCATCAATACTGGGATTCCATGCCGAAAAAATTGGTCATCAATGTATTTAACCATCTTCGAAGTATTGAATAAGAATAATACCGCCTGGCTATCTTATAATTATGTTCGACCATCTGATCCCGTCGCTCTTTAAAATTGAGAACCTCTCTTACTTTCTCGGTGGTTTTTTTGGCCAAAAATCCATTCATGCCGATCAGGTCAAATCCCTTGGGTTCAATGTCACGCACAAAAATAGCATACCGATTAACAAGGATCGGCTTTTTGAAGTAGACGGCCTCCAGAAAGGCATTGCCGAACCCTTCATACAGGCTGGGGTAAGTAATGAAGTCCGCGCAGGGATACACGTCAAGCAGCGTATATTCCGATTTTATTTTATCATTGTCACTCCATGGATCCCGCATAAAAATACTAAACAGACGAAGATCCACACCACGCTCCCTGGCTTCTTCTCTGAGATACTCGGCATATTCAAACCCCTCGTCTCCTGCTTCATGTGATATAACCAGCTTACAGCGGGGATCGTTTAGATTTTTGACCAGGTCAATGGCATGCTCGATTCCCTTGCGCTGGACGATCCGGGTGGGTTGAAGGATCATAATATCATCCGGATTAAGATCCATGGACTGCCGGAGTTTAGACGTTCGTATCCTGTCCTCAGCGGGCGGGTTGTCAAAATCCAGAATATTGGGAATAATGATCGATGCGATACCGGTGCGAAGGGCCAGCTCTTCCTGGGCCGCAGAATTGATGACCACATGTTCCATGTTGGGCAAATTCGGCGGAAATGCCATCCGAAGGTAATCTCCCACGGCGTTGACGAAAAATCTTGTCCGCTCCCAGTAGAAATCGTGGTGGTGCGCAATGGTGGGGATCTGGGTTTCAGCAATAATTTCGGTAATGGCAATGCCCAAAGGGACATGCATGGGAATGCTCAACGCATTTTCGGATATCAGCAACTCAATGGAGAACTTTTCAATAAATTCTGTTATCCGAATTTTTAAAAACGTTTTCATGCGTTGGATCGTATCGGTGACTGCCGATGAACGGGCTTTTTTCCCCAGGATTTGCTCGTTGATCCATCGATTCTCCTCGTGTTGAAAGAAAGCTTCGGGCACGAGCATACTTCGATCCGGGGGTTTGTCCAGCCGGCCGGCAAACCAGAAACATTGGTGACCCATTTGCTTGAGCACCTGGGCCCATTTACTGGTCTCCAGAGTAACGCCGTCGGTTCCGGCAAATCGAGTGGAGATAAACCCAATATTTTTTCCCATGCGAGGTCCTCCCTGATCCTTGTCCGTTCATTAACGCTTCTAATTTCAATACAACAGTGAATAACATACTTTTATCACTATTTAAAGTCTGAAAAACTGAAGAACATAAATTTCAGGATAAGGATTTGAAACCCTTTATAAAAATAAGGTGCCATTCCCAGCGCTCCCTGGGAGTAAATCAGGACTGTTGCTAAGACTGCCATGG
>CAZIIV010000491.1:0-1530 GCA_964539365.1 uncultured Desulfobacteraceae bacterium
AATCAAATCATTTTTTGTAAAAGGAGCAGTTGCCGTATTGGTGGCTGCTCTTTTTTGTTTCTAAAACCCTTAAAATAAATAGGAGGTAACACCATGAATCGAGAACTATTGGAAAAACCGTTTGATCGAAATCAGATCAAACAACGTGAGGGCAATTTTGGAAAAATGCTGGATTACATCGAGGGACATGCCGTGGTTAAACGGTTGAACGATGCGTTCGAAGCCAACTGGTCATTTGCGATCCTGAAACATGAGATTCTCCAGGAGACAGATGAAGTGGTTCCTTACCATGTGATGAAGCCGCTGTTTGCCGAAACAGACGATGTGGAAAAAGTCTATTGCATCTTTTTAAATGCCAAAAACAGGATAATCTCCATTGAGATGATATTTTCGGGCACGATTTCAGCGTCGATCATTTACACCCGTGAATTGGTCAAGAAAATAATGGCGCTCAAATCAACGGCCATTGTCCTGGACACAACCATCCCTCCGGGTGTCCCGAGCCTTCGATTGAGGATAAAACCATCACCATGAAAGTTGCTATCGCGCTGGCCAGCATCGACGTGGCGCTGCACGATCACATCATCATTGGAGATGGCTATTTTAGCCTTGCAGATTCAGGCTGGCTGAAGGGTGTGGGCAGAAGATTTAAAGACCTTTTATTAGCATAAGTTTACGATAGTCCGGCGACTTAACCAATAATAAACATCAAAAAAACAAGGGCTCTCCTGGAATTATCCGGGGGAGCTTTTGTGTTTTTAAGGAGGCAGAAATGACTTTTATCGGCATTGTTGGAGCACGAAAATTCAAAGACAGAAAATCCGTTATTGATTTCGTTAATAAACTTCCGGTTGATTCCATAGTTGTTACCAGCTCATGCAGGGGTGTTTGCACATGGGCCGGATCAGCGGCAAGGCTTCGCGGACTTCAGGTTAAAATATATTCTCCGAATCTGAATGATGCACAAAGCAAATGGGAGATAGTCCAACGGTATTATCAGCGGAATCGGCAGTTGATATCCGCGTATGATGTTGTTCATGCGTTTATCAGCAAAGAAGCGGGATTCACCGGGGGAACAAAATATGAGGTTGAATATGCAAAATCCATTGGAAAGATGGTCTTTCTTCACTGGGAACATTCGATTGTTGAAAGGGTTTATCAGAAATCGCTTCCGTTCAGTAATCATGCAAAAGAGTTGACGGCCGGCTGGATGAATTTCTTTTTAGATACATTAGGTTAAGCCCATATAAGGAATTTTTTCAAAATATAAAAGGAGGTATGAAAAATGGATGATTTTTATGACGATTTTGACGATGGGTTTGAAGATGGCGATTTTATGGGGGACTCTGACGGAGATTTTGAAATGGATGACCCTTTTGACGAGGATACAGGAATTGAGGATGACCTAATCAGTGATGATGAATGCGATAATGAATTTACCGTGGAAGATGCTGTGATGTCCGGCGTCGCTTTTGGATGGGGCTATGAAGAGGGCATGGAGGAGGGCAAGCGCAGGAAACTTGAGAAAAA
>CAZIIV010000492.1:0-1528 GCA_964539365.1 uncultured Desulfobacteraceae bacterium
CTTACCTTCCAGAAGAGCAAGAAAAGCGCCTCCGCCCGTGGAGATATAGGTTATCCTATCAGTTTCGCCGCTTTCGTGTACGGCAACATCCGTATCCCCACCGCCAACAATTGAAAGAGCATAAGAATTGGCCACACTGTTGGCCATGGCGAATGTTCCCCGGCTGAATGCGTCCATTTCAAAAACACCCATAGGGCCGTTCCATATAATGGTCTTGGCATCATATAAAACTTCGGCATAGAGCCTGGATGTGGCAGGACCGATATCCATTATCATCCATTCGCTCGGGATTTCCTGTATGGGGACAATCTTGATTTCAGCCCTGGCATCAAAATGACTTGCCACCACCGCATCTACCGGAAGATAGAACTTTATACCGCTTTCAGCCGCCTTTCTCATTATCGTCGCAGCGGATTCAACAAGATCAATTTCTATTTTCGACTTTCCCAAATCGTAACCGGAACTTTTAAGGAATGTATTTGCCATGGCCCCGCCGATAATTATTTTGTCGACATGATGCAGAATATTCTCCAATGCCCCGAGTTTGCTGGAAACCTTTGCCCCCCCTATAATTGCGACCACGGGACGTTGCGGATCGGCCATTGCCCGTTTAAAATAGTTGAGTTCCTTTTGAAGCAAAAAACCGGCTCCGGATACCGGTGCATATTTTGTTATGGCAACAACCGATGCATGGGCCCGGTGCGATACGGCAAAAGCGTCATTTATATAAACCTCACAAAGCTCGGCCAGCGCCTTGGCAAATGCATCATCATTATTCTTTTCCTCGGGATGGAATCTTAAATTTTCGAGGAGCAAGATGTCGCCGGTTTTCATTTTTTCTACCAGCACTTTTATCTCGGGACCGATACAGTCGGTTGCCATTATAACTTCTTTTCTAAGTAATCTGCCCAAGCGCTTGGCCACGGGAGAAAGGCTGAGTTCAGGCAGCGGCTTCCCCTTGGGCCTGCCCAGGTGTGAAGCGATGATGAGCTTTGAATTATGGTCCAGTGCATATTCCAATGTCGATAAGACAGCACGAATCCGGGAATCATCGGTGATGTTCTGATGCTCATCCATGGGAACATTAAAATCTACCCTGAAAAAGACCCTTTTATCTGAAATATCTATATCTTTAATGGTTTTCATGAGTTCGCCCCCTTATCGATCCTCTTTAATTTTTTTTTGTATCTTACGTTTTATATCCTTTTTTTTAGACCATCTTTCCAGAAACCCCATGGTACCGGAGGAATATGCCCTGTCGATAAATTCCTCTCGGACCTTGAGTCCGCCGACCCCGTCAATGGCTGATCTTAAACACTCTGTTTTGTAATTACATAACAAACAGGTCTCGGGAGTAATCCGCAACCCGTTCTTGCCTTTCGGAAATACCGTTTCGAGTTCGCCAAAACAGTCGGGAATTTTTTTATCTGCCTCTTTATCAGCCATTGTCTTTTTACCGGGTGCATTACCAGTTTGTTAATAGCTTTCCAAGACTTTTTGGTGTCAGGTTTCAGGTGTCAGGTTTCAG
>CAZIIV010000493.1:0-1526 GCA_964539365.1 uncultured Desulfobacteraceae bacterium
ATCTGAACGCACGAGGTGTTTCCGCCAAATTGTAAATGATCCGGATCAGGTGTGGGAACAGACCCTCTTGTGCCATAGAATTTAACTTTCATTTGACTTTATTCCTTTTTAAAATGTTTCCATTATAAGTCGGAATAACGAATATCGAATAATGAATATCGAAGGTCGAATATGAAATAGCGAACCCAGAACCTCTGAACCCTGAACCCTGAACCCTGACACCTCAATCCTGAACCTCTGAACTCTAAACCCCTAACACAGACCCAGATGCTTCGCACAAGGCGTCCACGATTTGAGCGGTCGTTTGCACCCTTTACAGCTATTTGCGCCTTGTCTTATTTTGCAGTAACTTTCAACCACATAGTCGAAGAGCCTGGCGTTTTTTACTGCCAACGCAACTTCATCCGCAATGGCCGAGAGAATTTGATCATCATTTTGATCAAAAAATTTAGTTTCGATTTTATTGATGGCGTTTAGAACTCCCACAGGCTCTTCTCCGGCGATCAGAGGGGCTGCAAGAATGGACTTTGTTTTAAAATCATGATCTTCGTCAATATTACCGTAAAAGTCAGGGTCACTTTGAACATCATTTACCACTTGCGTTTTCCGTTCTCTCAATGCTCGACCGGCAATTCCTTTGTCTGCAGGAAACCGCTCTTTCACGAGCTCCATTCCGGTTTCGCCCACGGCAGTGAAAAATTCGAACTCATTGTTTTCCGCATCGTAGAATAGAACCGAGCATTCTTCACAAAGGATTTCCGAGGTCACAATGCTTGCGATGGTGGTTAGAAGTTCCTGCAAATCACCGATATAGGACATTGAGGAACTTACCGTCTGGTACAGGTTGAGCATATGTATTTTTTTGTCTTTATTTTCGTGGGAGAGTGCATTGGCCACCAATCCGGATACCACAGGAACGAACGAGGGTAACGCCGATGTTTGGGAAGTCAAATCTTTTATGGTTTCCGGCCGGGATATTAGAGCCAGAGTTCCCATAGTGTGTTTCCGGAAGCTTAAGGGGAAAGCCATGCCCATGGGTTCTATTGACTCGGGATCTTCTTGCGGATTAAAAACAATTAGATCATCTTGTTTTTTTGCGAAATATAAAAATTTGTCCGCTGTTTCTTCATTCTGGTTGAGTTTGGGAAGGATTTCCTCCAACTGTTGAACAAATTTCTTTGGGACAAGATCTGAATGAAAATAGGTCCGGGTGGATTCGGGATCAAGCAAAAAAAATCCAACTCCGTCAAAATGATAATATTGCTCAAGACAGTCCGTAATATTCTTACAAAGCTCTTCAACATCAGATGATGTTATTGTCTTTAACAAATTTGAATTCATATCTTCTTGCATGGGACGACCTCCTTATTCTGAGGTTCAAGGTCCAGGGTTCAAAGGTTGAAGAGTTAAAAGTAAAAAGTGAATAGTGAAAAGCAAAAAAAACGGTTATTCCAGAGACCTTTTCCCTTCATCTTTTTCCATTCGACGTTCGATGTTGGACGTTCGATGTTCGATGTTCATCTTTT
>CAZIIV010000494.1:0-1524 GCA_964539365.1 uncultured Desulfobacteraceae bacterium
CAAATTCCAAACCGGTTTAACGCGCAGTTTAGGCATATGCACCGTGTAAACGATTGTTTTTTTGTTTGGGATTTTGAATTTCGGTCATTGTTATTTGCTTGTTCTTTGGGATTTGTTATTTGGAATTTCAATAAGACAATGAACTTCCAACAAAGCAAATTCCATCTGGGGATAAAACAAACCCTAATACGTTGGGCAAGGATTCTTTAATCATATGATCGGAATATCAAAACTCTACTGTGGAACCGTCGAGCCGTCGGACGCCCTTCGTTATGGGCGAATGTCATCAAAATTGCCGTCCCACCTGTTGCAGTTTTCCAGCGATAAACGGCCGGTAATCGTCTGGAATATTACACACCGATGCAACTTAAAATGCGTGCACTGCTATGCCCATGCAAAGAACATGGTCTTTGACAGTGAACTCTCAACCCTTGAAGGCAAAAATTTGTTGGATGACCTTGCAGAATTCGGTGTTCCGGTTATTTTATTTTCCGGCGGTGAACCGATGACCCGGAAGGATCTCCCTGAACTTGCCGCGTACGCCGTAAAAAAGGGTATGAGAGCCGTTATCTCAACAAACGGAACCCTGATTACCCCTGAAAAAGCCCAAACCTTAAAAGAAATCGGTCTGTCATATGTGGGCATAAGCCTGGATGGAATGGAAGAAATCAACGACCGGTTCAGAGGCGTGAAAGGAGCTTTCAGAGCGGCTTTGCAAGGAATTGAAAACTGTAAAAATGCGGGGATAAAAGTCGGCCTCCGGTTTACCATCAACAAATCCAATGTGGCTGAAATCTCTAAAATTTTTAAGCTTCTTGAAGACATGGACATTCCGAGAGCATGCTTTTATCATCTGGTGTATGCAGGTCGTGGAACGGATCTCGTAAAAGAAGATCTGTCCCACCGGGAATCCCGAAACGCCGTGGATCTTATTATGGATCTTACCCAACAATTACATGACAAAGGCCTTAGTAAAGAGATACTGACCGTGGACAATCACGCGGACGGCCCGTACCTTTATTTAAGGCTGCTTAAGGAAAATCCGGAGCGGGCCCGGGAGGTTTTGGAACTTCTTCAAATGAATGAGGGCAACAGCTCCGGCATCGGCATCGGCTGTATCAGTTGGGATGGAGAGGTGCATGCGGATCAATTCTGGCGTCATTACAGTTTCGGCAACGTTAAACTTCGGCCCTTTTCTGAAATCTGGACCGACACCTCGGATCCGCTCATGAAAAAACTTAAGGAGAAAAAAAAGCACGCCAAGGGAAGATGTGCAAGCTGCAGATGGCTGGACATTTGCGCCGGCAATTTCAGGGTACGGTCCGAAGCGGTAACCGGTGATATCTGGGCCCCGGACCCGGCATGTTATCTGACGGATGAAGAAATAGCATGAGACCTTTTCAAAGCATCCTGGCCCAAAGGACCAGGCTTTGGTTTGCCCCTTAAAGGGGCTGTTTTACCTAAAACCGTACAAGTTAAAAGTGTCTAAAGTGATCTAAAGTGCCTAAAGTTATGGTGTCGCTT
>CAZIIV010000495.1:0-1517 GCA_964539365.1 uncultured Desulfobacteraceae bacterium
GAACTGAAGAAGTGTCGACCCTCTTTAGGAAAATATGAGTTCTGCAAAGCTCTCAACCCAAAGTGCTTGAGAATATTTTTTATAACATCCTCGTCTTCGATGACACTGAGCGGGATTTAACAATGATTTATCTTAATATCAAATGTGGGTCACTTTGACTGGCTGCGGTGACTTTCATGATGCCCCCATGTTTGGAGACGATCTTTGTTGATGTTTCCACGATCTTGTCTATGTCCTTGTCTGAACGGGAAACGTCATGATGAAACAAAACAAGATGTTTGACTTTCCCGTAAAGGGCGACCCGTACAGTGAGTTCGAAGTTAGAATGTCCCCAGCCGACTTTAGACTTGTATTCCTCCGGTGTATACTGGGCATCATGGATCAGGACATCGGCATTTTGTATAAAGCTGAAAAACCTGGCTTTATGATCTTCAAGAAATACTTTTTCCATGTCCATATCTTCATCATCCTGGTCGTGTTCCACAAAAACAGACTCCATATCAAATTTTGCAAAAGGCTCATTGTCCGGCAGATAAACCACGCTTTTGCCTTTGTAATCCAACCGGTACCCGAGGGTCATGCCGGGATGCTCCGCATAGGAAGACTTGATTTTTATGCTATTGATATCAACAACTGTTTCACCGATGGATTCAATGGAAATATCCGCTAGCCAGCTGGATAGTTTGACAGGAAAATAGGGTGTTTCCATCTGATGTTTCAGGACGTCCTTAAAAGAGGTTGTTCCCTGGTTACAGCCGAAAAAACGGATTTTATTGCCCGGGACAAAGGCCGGAGCAAAAAAGGGCAGACCCTGAATATGATCCCAATGTGCGTGGGTGATGAAAATGGTCAGGTCTTCAGGAACCCCTTCTTTCATGTATTTATTGCCGAGAGGATGGATTCCGCTTCCGCCGTCAAAGACAATGTGGGTGCCGTTATCGGCGATCACCTCAACACACGAGGTAGATCCGCCGTACCTCGAGATATTGGAATTGGATATGGGAATAGACCCCCGTACGCCCCAGAAAACGATTTCAAGTATCCCACTCATGGGTTATCCTATCATGCCTGCTATCTTTTCAATCAGTTCCTTGTCACTGAAGGGTTTTACCAAAAAACCATCCGCACCTAGTTCCCTTGCCATCGCCATATCATGTTCGAAAAATTTGGTTGAACACATGATGAATTTAGCATCAGGACACAGATCCTGTTTCTTTAAATTCTCCAGGATGTAAAAGCCGTCATATTGAGGCATGTTGATGTCTATAATAAAAAGATTCGGCTTAAATGTCTCTATCCGTCCGTCAAAGAGAGCCGCGCTGTCCGAAATTGTTTCAACTTCATATCCTGAATTTAACAGGTATTTTTTCATCACCTTTAGGATTGTTGGGCTGTCGTCAATGATCATTATTTTTTTCATAATTTATCCCTTATAGAATGATGCCATATCTTTATCTATGTTGTGAGACCTTTGCATAACCCCTCTTGATCTAAAGACGATGGGCTTTTTTTCAGTT
>CAZIIV010000496.1:0-1502 GCA_964539365.1 uncultured Desulfobacteraceae bacterium
GTTTTAGAGATTCTAAAAGCTTTTTCAACATCATATTGATTTTGGTAATGTCCAATCACTTCATTTGTTTTTAGTGTAAAATCATTTGTGACAAACCCTTTAATGCCATCTAGTTTTTCATCTTCTAAAATCTTAGTAGGATTGAGTTTGTATTGAATATCACACTTCTCATCAATATCAAGATATTTTGCATAGTAAGAAAGCTTCAAGTCACTTTTAGTGATATTTTTTGTGAGTTTTGCTTCAATTTTTTGGATGGCTTTGTCTCTTGTGTATTTATCTTTTTTAGCTCTTTTTGAAGAGTAGCTTAAGATGAGCCTTTGTTTTGTATTGAATGTCTGTTTTTGCTCATCTTTATCTTTGAATTTTATCTCTTTATCTATCTGCAGGGTATGGATAGTTGCATCATTTAAAAAAGACAAACTTGCTATCTGTTCTTTTATATCATTGGATACATTTTTTATTTTCGCTGCTAGGATATATTTATAGCCATTATTCTCTAAGTAGGCTAGATTATCATTATTGAGCATCCCACGATCTGCTACAACTATAGGTTTGGTAGCAAGTCTAAATTTCTTTTGAAATTTCTCTAGGATATCTATAAGGGTGTGTCCTTCGTATTTATTACCCTCATACACTTCATATGAGAGTGGATACCCTTGGAGTGTGGTAAATAGTCCTAGTTGTATTTGGGGACGAGCTAATTTTCCCTCTTTTGAAAAACCAATGCGTCTTAAATCATCTTCACTTTCACTCTCAAAGTAAAGTGTCGTGACATCATAAAAAGCTACTGTGATAGTATTGCCCATTATCTTCTTGGTATGATGAAATACACACTCTTCTATTTTTGATTTTAAATCATCTTTGTAGATGGTATCTAAAAACCTATAGATTTTATTTTTCTCTATCTTTTGCTTTTTATAGATGTTGTAGTAATCAATCAAGTAGAGTTTACTTCCAGGATAAAGGAGCCTTGATAGCACTAAAGCTTTAAATATCTCTTTATCTTTTGCTTTTTTAAATGATATTGTCTCACATCCAATATTTTTAAAGAGTTTTCCAAATATAAGCTCATCACCTATAATTCTCATATCTTTGTTGGTCAATTTTTGTTTATTACTCTGGTACTCTATAAAATCAAATAGATTTGGTTCAAGCTCTATGAGCCTTTCTTTGGCTTGTTGTAGTAACTGTTTTATCTCAAACTCATCTTTACTGCACCCTATAGTCTCAACTACTCTATATTTACCAGCACTTTTTGAAATGATTTGAATGCTGACACTACCACTACTATTTTTTTTCTGACGAATAAACATAGTGTAATTTTAGCATTTTATTGCTTGGGACACCGTGATTTAGACTTTATACTCTTTATAAAACCCTTAAACAAGGGAATCCGCTATCGAGTTTTTAAAAAGTGAGAAACTCAGGAAAAGTAACTCCCCTCACCCAAAAGGGTGAAAGGCTATATCATAATCCCTTTGATCATAAAAAAGATTCCT
>CAZIIV010000497.1:0-1501 GCA_964539365.1 uncultured Desulfobacteraceae bacterium
CAATGTCATTAACTTAAGCGATAGGTTTATAGTTCAAAAAATATTTTCTACCTGAAGCCAAATGTTGCCGAGGGTATTTACGTCCCGGTCTTATTGGTTCAATGGTTTTCAGGAATATGTCCTGCAGACTTTCAATCAATTGAATCAATTTTGATGTTGTTTTCTGGAATAATAAAGCGATGACATCTTTGCTCTTTGAAATTGCCTGGGTAAAATTGATTTGGTAGTCATATTTTCTACTTGTCATTGAATCGGCAAGAACATCATTTACGGGCAATGCCAGTACCGACACCAGGTTTTTGAGAAGGACCTTGGAATGGAAGTCCTGATAGACTGAAAGTGCCGATTGGCCGGAGAAATTTTCCATTTCGATTCTGCATTTTATGGCTTTATAATCTTCTTCTACCGGCCATCTTTTGTGATACAGTTCAGCAAAAAGCTCGTAGGGATGCAATTTAGTATCAGTCAGTGAAGTAATCAAGACTTGAGTTTTGCCGGCATTTTCAATGCGGATCAACCGCAGTTTCAGTGGTCTAAGATCGAGCCCCATTTGTTGAGCCGGTTTTATCGATGTTGTTGGTACCGTCAGCCAAATAATGCTTTCTTTGGCATTGGATTGAAAGAAGCTGCGGACGATTTTCCATTTGGTGCAAGATATACGGGCACAGAAATTGGCATTCAATGAGATGATCAGGGCAAATAGCCACCAGGCCGGATACCCTCGATCCAAAAGAATCAAATCCGTGGGCATAATATTGAGCAAATGTTGAGCGGCAAGTTCACGTTCACCGATGTGCTTCGGACTGATGAGGGCATCCACAGTAATTTTATTGAGCGTATCATAAAGTTGGGAGATTCGAGCCATGGGAGATGGTCGGCCTTGGCGAACTTTCCATACGCCGAAGTGTTTGGCAATATCTTCACAGCGAGGCAGACGAATTGTGGAACCGTCAATGCTAAGCAGACGGAAACCAAACCAGGTTTTTGGGTTGAAGTTCTTTTCAAAAAAGGTGTTTAGGTGATGGTTGAGTTCAATAAATGCCTGATACTTCAGCTTCATCCTGGCTTTTGTCAGGGCAGCTTTGGAAACTATCCGGCTGGCAACATCAAACTGAAAGAGAATCTTAAAGAATCTATCGAGCTGGTCTTGATATGAGCCCCGAAGAACGTTCAAAAGAAAGACAACCAATAAATGAAAGGGCATTTTTCGTTTTCGGGTAAAATCTGTGTCGGATAGGCGGTGACGGGCGATAAATTCTGGGGAAATGATAATATTTTTAAGAAAATCAATTAGTTTGGCACATATTTTGGAAAGCAGGATCTGTGCCAACTTTAACAAAATTATTACATTTTTTTGGCATGGTATACTCCTTTCTTTGTGAAAAAGGTTATTGATTATTAAAAGGGAGTATACCATGTCAATCACCAAATATCAACCCTTTTTTACTAATAAATTAAACATGTTAAGATATTTTAACTTCTCTTAAGTTAATGACATTGA